>NZ_DSDD01000275.1:0-3881 GCF_011048875.1 Rhodovulum sp. | reverse complement strand
CGCCCTGATGCGGATGCTCTTGGCCGAACCGCGCGCGCTGCTGCTGGACGAGCCGTTCTCGCGGCTGGATGCCGGTCTGAGGGTGCAGGTGCGCGAGATGGTCTTTGCGCGCGCCCGGGCGCGGGGGCTGCCGGTGCTTCTGGTGACCCATGACGCGGCCGATGCCGCGGCCGCGGGGGGGCGCGTGGTCGAACTGGGCTGAGGGGGCGCTCCCGCCCCCGGCTGGCGCGGGGCGCAGGCGCCCCGCTTGTCCGGGGTCGGGCGTGGCGCGGGCCCTTGGCCCGCGCGCCTCCGGCGGGGGTATTTTGGCCAAGAAGAAGGCCGTGGGCGGCATGGCCCGGTGCGTTGCGAGAGAGTAGTGGCCCCGGATCGGGGTCCGGGGCAGGGAGTGACGCCGGAGGCGCGCTGCGGGCTCTTTCGCGGAAGGGGGCGGCAAATGCGCGCCCCGCGCCCGGGCTCAGGCGGCCAGGCGCGGGGCGGTTGTGCGGTTCTCGACCAGCACGGCGTGAAGCGCGCGGATCGCGTCTTCCATCCGGTCGCGGGGCACGACGAACTGCGCGTCCACGTCGCGGGTGGTCTGCTGGACGGCGACGGGGTCGATCCCCGCGGCCTCGAGCGCGGCAAGCCCGCGCGACAGCACCCTGAGCCCGGCGAGGTCGCGCCCGATCGCGGCCACCACGGCGAGGTTGCGCGCCTTGAGGCTGGCGGTCGGATAGAGCGCCGCGAGGTCGCGTTCGACCCGGCGCACCGATTTCAGCCCCGCATCCAGGTAATGGGTGATCGTGTTGGCGTTCGAGGTCTTGGCGACGATGCGCACCCGGTGGCGCGTGAGTGCCTCGAGGATCGCGGAATCGTAGCCCTTCACCCCCACCATGTCCTGCTCGAACAGTTCGAGCGCATAGACGCCGAGTCCGGTGACCATCTCGACCCGGGTTGTGCCTGCCTCGGCGTCGTCGATGAGCGTGCCCGGATCGTGCGGCTCGAACGCGTTGGTCACGCGCAGCGGGATGCCCGCCTGGCGCAGCATCTTGGCGGCCTTGGGGTGGACCGCCTCCATCCCCATGTTCGAGAGCTGGTCGGCCACGTCGTAATTTGTGTGGCCCAGCTTCACGACATTTTCCGCGCCCACGATCTTCGGGTCGGCCGAGGACAGGTGGAATTCCTTGTGGATGATCGCTTCGGCCGCGCCGGTCAGCACGGCGAGTTTCGAGAAGGTCACCTCGGAATAGCCGCGGTCGAATTCGGCCATCAGTCCTTCGACGCATTGCGCATAGCCGGTGACGATGGGCATCTCGCGGGCGATGTCCACGTCGCGCAGCCCCGCGATGATGCGCTCTTCCAGGGTGCATTGGCCCTCGTCGCGCCAGCCCGAGAGGTCGACGAAGCGCGCATCGACGCCCTTGCGCCGTAACAGCGTCGCGGTGACGAAGGCGGACTGCGCCTCGCCCAGCCCCGAGAGCAGTTCGCGGATCACCGCCATGTGGCTCGACAGGCGGAAATGCCCGTAGGAGCACAGCCGTTGCAGGTCGATCAGGCAGGAGCGCGCGCCCTCGATGCGGTCGCGCACGAAATCGTCGGCGGCGGCGAGGTCGCCGGGGTGGTCCAGAACCTGCGCATGGGCGGCGCGCATGGCGTCGGCGACGCGGTTCAGCGCGTCCGACCAGCCGTGGTCGTTGTCGGCGTTCGAAAACAGTGCGTAGACGCCCGGTTCGCCCGATTTCTTGTGTTCCAGCAGCAGGTTGGTGATGCCGGCGAAGGCCGAGACCACGAAGACGCGGTGATAGAGCGCGTCGCCCGCGCGGTCGCCGATGAAGAGCGTGTCGCACAATTCGTGGACGCGGCTCATGGAGGTGCCGCCGATCTTCTCGACGGTGTGGGGATGCTTGGTCACGGTGCTGTCGCCGCCCGGGTTGACCCCGGGGGCGCCCTTGTCTGGAAATGTCAGTCGGCGAGGGTCGCGGCCGGCGCGTAGGAGCCGTCTGCGCGGTGCACCTCGGTGCCCGTGACGGGCGGGTTGAAGCAGCAGGCCATCACCAGATCCTCGTCGGCGCGGATGGTGTGCCGGTCGTGCTGATCGAGGGCATACATCACGCCGGGCCGGATCTCGAAGGTCTCGCCCGAGGCGAGGTCTGTGATCGCGCCGCGCCCCGAGATGCAGTAGACGCTCTCGAAATGATGCTTGTAGTGGAACGTGTGTTCCGAGCCCGCAGCAAGCGTGGTGATGTGGAAGGAAAACCCCATCCCGTCATCGGCCAGCAGCATGCGCACCGAGGTCCATTGCGCATCCGAGACCGCTCGGTTCGTGTCCTTGAGCTTGTGAAAGTCGCGTACGATCATGGGCCTACTCCGCCGCCACCGGGAAAGGGACGAGCGTCTCCACCGCCGCCTCCAGAATGTCGAGACCCTGGCGGAACTGCTCCATCGGGATGGTGAGGGGGGCGAGCACCTTGACCACCTCGTCATGGGCGCCCGAGGTCTCGATCACGAGGCCATGGCGGAAGGCTTCGGCGCAGATCCGGCCAGCAAGTTCGCCCGAGCCGACATCGACGCCGCGCATCATGCCGCGTCCCTTGATGCGCGCGCCCTCGATCCGGGCGGCGATCGTGTTCAGCCGTTCTTCCAGAACCTGGGATTTCAGCGCGATCTGGTTCCTGAGGGTGTCGTCGGCCCAGAACTTCTCCAGCGCGACGCGGGCGGTCACGAAGGCGTGGGTGTTGCCGCGGAAGGTGCCGTTATGCTCGGCCGGCTTCCAGATGTCATGCTCGGGCCGGACCAGCACGCAGGCAAAGGGCAGCCCGAACCCCGACAGCGATTTGGCCAGCGTCACCATGTCGGGTTCGATGCCCATATGATCGAAGCTGAAGAAACTGCCGGTGCGGCCCATCCCGGCCTGGATGTCGTCGACGATCAGCAGCGCGCCGTGTTCGCGCGCGATCCGCGCGATGCCCTGCACCCATTCGCAGGAGGCGGCGTTCAGCCCGCCTTCGCCCTGCACCAGTTCCACGACGAAGGCCGCGGGCGGCTCGATCCCGGAGGAGGGGTTCGTGAGCAGCGTCTCGATCAGCTCCAGCGTGTCCACGTCCTCGCCCAGGCTGTTCTCGTAGGGCAGATGCGTCACGTCGGGCAGGGCGGTGCCCGCGCCCGCGCGCTTGCCCGCATTGCCGGTCAGAGCGAGCGCGCCCAGCGTCATGCCGTGGAAACCGTTGGTGAAGGCGATCACGTTGCGTCGTCCCGTGACCTTGCGCGCCAGCTTGAGCGCGGCCTCGACCGCGTTGGTGCCGGTAGGGCCGGTCATCATCACGCGATGCTCCATCCCGCGCGGATGCAGGATATGGTGCTCGAAGGCCGCGAGGAAGGCGGCCTTTTCCTCGGTATGCATGTCGAGCGCGTGCGCAATCCCGTCGCGCTGGATATGCTCGACCAGCGCGGCCTTCATGTCGGGGTCGTTATGGCCATAGTTCAGCGAGGAACAGCCTGCGAGGAAGTCGATATAGGAATTGCCGTCGGCATCGATCAGGGTTGCGCCCTCGGCGCGGGCGAAGCTGACCGGAAAGCTGCGGCAGTAGGAGCGCACGGCGGATTCGCGGCGCGCGTAGATGTCGGTTTCGGCTGTCGGAACAGTCGACATGGGGCATCCCCTTGTTTTCGATATGGAAACGGATGAGGGTCGAATCAGGCGGCCAGCGGCAGCGCTTCGGCCAGCCGGATCGTGACCATGTGCTCGGTCGCGTGACGGCCGCCGAAATGGTTATCGCGCGTGAAATGCGGCTTGTCCGTCAGGCGCGCGCCCAAGCGGCGGGCCACGCCACGGAACAGTCCCCAGGAGGCGTCATTGTCCGGCGTGATCGTGGTCTGAAGCCGCATCACGCCTGCGCAGGCGT
>NZ_DSDD01000065.1:0-3885 GCF_011048875.1 Rhodovulum sp. | reverse complement strand
CGTGAAAGATGACACGCACATGACCTTTCGGCCGTTCGAGACGATCGAGGCGGGGCGCATGTCCCGCTGGCTGGTGACGTGCGATCATGCCACCAATATCGTGCCGCCCTCGGTGAACGGGGGCGATCTGGGGATCGCAGCGCTCGACATGGTCCGGCACATCGCCTGGGATCCGGGCGCGGAGGGCGTGGCGCGGCATCTGGCCGAAATGCTGGGCGCGCCCTTTGTGGCCACGCGGTTTTCGCGGCTGGTGATCGACCCGAACCGGGGCGAGGACGATCCGACGCTGGTGATGCGGCTTTACGACGGCACCGTGATCCCGGCGAACCGCGCCGTGGACGAGGCCGAGACCCAGCGGCGCCTGGCGGCGTTCTGGCGGCCCTATGATGCGGAACTGGCGCGTCTGGCGCGGCGTCCGGGCACGGTCTTCGTTTCGATCCACAGCTTCACGCCGCGCCTTGCCGGGCGCGATCCGCGGCCCTGGCAGATCGGCATCCTGCATGCCGCCGACGACCGGCTGGCGCGGCCCCTGATCGACCGGCTGCGGCGCGAGCCCGATCTGTGCGTGGGCGAGAACGAGCCCTATGGCGGCCATCTGCCGGGCGATGCGATCGACCGGCACGCCATCGCGAACGGGTTGCCCAATGTGCTGATCGAGCTGCGCAACGACGTGATCGCGACCGAGGCCGACCAGATCGGCTGGGCCGAGCGGCTGGCGCCGATCCTGACCGGGGTGCTGGCCGAAACCGGGCTTTGACAGGAGGAGGACCAACCATGGACAACGCCACCCGCGCCGAGATCGAGGCCGCCGCCTTTCGCAGGCTGCGCCGGCACCTGATGGAGGATCGGCCCGATGTGCAGAATATCGACCTGATGAACCTGGCGGGCTTCTGCCGCAACTGCCTGTCGCGCTGGGTGCAGGAGGCCGCCGCCGTGCGCGGCATCGCGATGTCCCAGGCCGAGGCGCGCGCCGATTTCTACGGCATGCCCTATGACGACTGGAAGGCCGCGCACCAGACCGAGGCAAGCCCCGAGAAACAGGACGCCTTCGACAGGGCCCTTGCCCAGAATGTCGGCCCGCGCGACTGATCCGGGCTGACCTGCATCAAGGCATGCCATCCCGGTTCTGCCAGACTGGCCGCGCCTGACCCGGAGCCTGCCCATGCGTCCCGCCGAGCAATTGTCGCAATTCGTGGCCGAGGCGCTGGCCGCCGGGCGCAGCCGCGCCGAGATCGCCGCGGTCCTGCGCGCGGCCGGCTGAACCGAGACCGAGACCGCCGAGGTGCTGGGCGCCTGGGCCGAGGGTGATTTCCTGCCTCCGGTGCCGCGCCCGCGCCCCTATCTTTCGGCGCGCGAGGCCTTTGTCTACGGGTTGATGTTCCTCGCGCTTGCCATGACCACCTGGCATGTCACCGCGCTGGGTTTCCGTCTGGTCGACCGCTGGATTCCGTCGCTGACCGATCCTGCGACCTATTATTCGGCCGATGCGATACGCTGGTCGATCGCCTCGCTCGTGGTGTTCTTTCCGCTGTTCCTGGTCCTGAACCAACGCACGACCCGGGCGGCGCGGCGCGTTCAGGGGCTTCGGCGGTCGGCGGTACGGCGCTGGTTCGGGCATCTGACGCTGTTTCTGGCCACGCTGGCACTGCTGGGCGACCTGATCTCGGTGATCTACGCGGCGCTGGGCGGTGACCTGACCCTGCGCTTCCTTGCCAAGGCGGGGCTGGTCGCGGTGACGGCGGGCATTGTGCTGGTCTATTTCCGCGGCGAGATGGCGGACCCCGATGATGCGGCCCGAGACGCTTGCCCGCACGCTGCTTGCCATCCTCGTGGTTGGGCTGGTGGGGCTTGGCCTGCTGGCCACGGGCGGGCCGGGCAAGGGGCGGATGGAAAAGCGTGACGTCACCCGGCTGACCGATCTGCAGGCGCTGGCCGACCTGGCCTATTGTCTGGCCGGGACCGGGGACCTGCCCGCAGCCCTTGTGCCGGGTGATGCCTGCCCGCGCGAGATCCGCCTTGCAGATCCCTTTACCGGCACGCCCTATCGCTACGAAAGGCTTGCCGGGGGCGCGTTCCGGCTGTGTGCGGGGTTCGAGGACGCCGAGTGGTTGCGTGGCACCCGCCGCGGCGATCTCGATCCCGCAACGGGCTGCGTGGTCTTTCCCCATCGGCCCTGAAAACGGCTCGGGGCCGACCCCTTTCCGCGATGCTGATTTCGCGATAGTTTGCCGCCGACTCGGCCCGAACGCGCCGCCCCGACCGCAAGGCAGGGGTCGGCGTTTCCGGATCCGGGACATCCCGATGTCGATGAGCGCCATGACCCCGCACAGCTCGCCCCTGCTCCAGCTCACGCCGAAACTCGTTTCGGTCCTGGCCGAGGGCTACGGGCTGCGCCAGTTCCGCGCCGACCTGATCGCAGGGCTGACCGTGGCGGTGGTGGCGCTGCCGCTGTCGCTGGCCATCGCCATCGCGTCTGGCGTGCCGCCCGACCGCGGGCTGGTCACGGCCATCGTGGGCGGCTTCCTCGTGTCTTTCCTGGGCGGCAGCCGCTACCAGATCGGCGGGCCGGCGGGCGCCTTCATCGTGCTGATTCTGGCGACCGTGCAGCGCCACGGGCTTGACGGGCTGATGCTGGCCACCTTCCTGTCGGGGCTGATGCTGAGCGCGCTGGGCGCGTTCCGGCTGGGCGGATTCGTGAAATACATCCCCTACCCGGTGACGGTGGGGTTCACAGCGGGAATCGGCCTGATCATCCTTGCCAGCCAGATGCGGCCCTTTATGGGACTCACGCTCGACGGCCCGGAACCCGGCCCCTTCCTCGACAAGCTGCCGGTCCTGTGGGCCGCGCTGCCTACGCTCAGCCCGCTGAACCTGCTGCTGGGAATCGGCACCTTCGGCTTCATCCTGGTGCAGCGCCGCTATGCGCCGCGCTTTCCGGGCATGCTGGCGGCGATCGCGCTGGCGGGGCTGACGGTCTGGCTGCTGAAGCTCGACGTGCCGACCATCGGCTCGGCCTTTGGCGGCATCGCGCAGAGCCTGCCCATGCCCGCGCTGCCTGAATTCACATGGGACAAGGTGCTGGCCGTTCTGCCCGATGCGCTGGCCTTCACACTACTGGGGGCGATCGAGTCGCTTCTGTCCGCGGTGGTGGCGGATTCGATGACCGGGCGACGGCATCGCTCGAACGTGGAACTGATCGGGCAGGGCATCGCCAATATGGGTGCGGCCTGTTTCGGCGGGTTCTGCGTCACCGGCACCATCGCGCGCACCGCGACCAATGTGCGCGCGGGGGCGCATGGCCCCGTCGCGGGCATGATCCACGCGCTTGCGCTGCTGGCCGTGGTGCTGCTGCTGGCCCCGCTGGCCAGCGCCATCCCCATCGCGGCGCTTGCGGGCGTGCTGATCTCGGTCTCGCTGCACATGGTCGACGTCAAGGCCATCGTGACGCTGGCCCGCACCTCGCGCGCCGAGGCGGTGGTGCTGCTGGCAACCCTGGTGACCACCGTCCTGCGCGACCTGACCGAGGCGATCATCCTCGGGCTCGCGCTCGGCGCGCTGGTCTTCCTGCACCGCATGGCGCAGATGAGCGGGGTCGATGCCACCATGGACGAGACCAACACCGAATCCCGCCCCGAGGATCGCGGCGAAACCCGCCAGACGGTCGTGCTGCGCCTTACGGGGGCCTATTTCTTCGGCTCGGCCCCGGTGATCGAAAGCGTACTCGACCGCATCGTGGCGCGGCCCCGCCACCTGATCCTCGATCTTGCCGATGTGCCGGTGCTCGACATGACCGGGGCGCATTCGCTGACGGGTTTCATCCGGAAGGCGCTCGATCAGGGGATGGAGGTGACGCTGGCCGGGCCTCATCCCCAGCATATCGACCTG
>NZ_DSDD01000384.1:0-3904 GCF_011048875.1 Rhodovulum sp. | reverse complement strand
CGCCCCCCTTCTTCCGCCCCTTAGCGGCCTTCTCCATCTCCTCCAAATGCGCGATGTCGGCCTCATCCGCCGCCCGTGCCTCGGCGGTGCGGCGGTTGGCGTCGAACATCTCGAACCGCCGGGCGGCCAGCTTCTGCGCCACGTCCATCCGCAGTCGGCCGGCATGGGTCAGCACGTCGCGTTCGTTGAAAGATAGAAAGGCGTCGAGCTTGGCGGCCCATTCGGCCATGGTGACCGGGCGGCGGCGCTTCGCCTGGTCCTCGGCGTAGTCGAGATACATCACCACGATGCGGTTGAGTTCCTCGACCTCCTCGGCCTTCAGGTAGTTCTTGGCGGTCCCGACATCGCCCTTGCGAACGATCGAGCCTTTCCAGCTGGTCAGGCCCATATTGGGGGCGCTCGGATCGCTGCGGTTCTCGATCAGCTCGGCGGCCGTCTTGCCCGTGACCGCCCAGAGCATCTTGTTCTGCACCTTCTTGAAGAAGGCCTGCGCTTGGCTTGACGTCTTGTCGTAATCGATGGCGGTCGCGTAGAGGTCACGCACTTTCTGGTAGAAGCGCTTCTCCGAGGCGCGGATGTCCCGGATACGGGCAAGCCACTCGTCGAAATAGTCCCATTGTTCGGCCTGCTTCAGCCGGGCATCGTCCATCGCGAAGCCCTTGACCAGGTATTCGCGCAGGACGGTGGTGGCCCAACGACGAAACTGGGTTCCTCTCGGGGAGCGGACGCGGTAGCCGACCGACAGGATGACATCGAGGTTGTAGGCGTCGATCTCGCGTTCGACCTGCCTCGAGCCCTCGGTTTGAACTATCCGGAATTTCCGGATAGTTGCCCCCGGATCGCACTCACCCTCGGCGTAAACGTTGCGGATGTGCTCGTTCACGGTGCGCACGTCCTTGTCGAACAGCTCCGCGATTTCCCGCTGGCTCAGCCAGACGGTGCCGTCCACGGCCCGCAGGCCGATGGTCGCGGCGCCGTCCTCGGTGCTGTAAAGGATCAGTTCGCCCTCAGACATCGACGCCCAGCTCCTTGAGGTAGCCAGCCATCTTGCCCCGCACCTCGGCCAGCTCGGCTTCGATGGTGTTGATCTGCTTCTGCAGGGCGGCGACGTCGATTTCCTCCTCCGGCTCGAAGGTGTCGACATAGCGGGGGATGTTGAGGTTGAAGTCGTTCTCTGCGATTTCCTCCGGGCTGGCGCGGTGCGAGTACTTCTCGATCTCCGCCCGCGCAGCGTATGTTTCCAGCACCTTGTTGATATGCGCCTCGTCCATCACGTTCTGGGTCTTGACCGGCGTGAACTCCTTGCTGGCGTCGATGAACAGGACGTCGCGCCGGTCCTCGTTGTCGCCGCCCTGTTCGCGGGAGCGGTCGAAGACCAGAATGGCCACCGGAATGCCCGTGGTCGTGAACAGGTTGGCGGGCAGCCCCACCACTGCGTCGAGCAGGTTCTCCTCGATCAGCGCCTTGCGGATACGCCCCTCGGCCCCACCCCTGAACAGCACGCCATGCGGAACGATGACAGCTACCCGGCCGCTCTGGCGCTTGGCGATCTCGATCATGTGGGTGATGAAGCCGTAATCGCCCTTGGACTTCGGCGGGATCCCGCGCCAGTAGCGCTTGAACTGGTCCGTCTGCGCGTTTTCCGCACCCCATTTGTCTAGGCTGAACGGGGGGTTGGCCACGACGACGTCGAACTTCATCAGGTGGTCGCCCTCGACCAGCGCGGGGCTGTTGAGGGTGTCGCACCATTCGATCCGCGCGGCATCCTTGGCGTGAAGAAACATGTTCATCCGCGCCAAAGCCCAAGTCGCGCCGTTCACTTCCTGGCCGTAGAGGGCGAAGTTCTCGGATCCGACTTCCTCGGCCGCACGGATCAGCAGCGACCCGGACCCGCAGGCCGGGTCGCAGATCGTGTCGCCCGGCTTCGGGGCCGCCAGTTTCGCCAGCAGGCGGGAGACAGCGGAGGGCGTGTAGAACTCGCCAGCCTTCTTGCCTGCATCGGAGGCAAAGCGCGAGATCAGGTAGATGTAGCACTCGCCGATGATGTCCTCGGTCACGCGGCTGGGGCGCAGGTCGAGCGCGGGCTTGGCGAAATCCTCCAGCACGGTCTTGAGGCGACGGTTGCGGTCCTTGACACGCCCGAGGTTGGCCTCGGAGTTGAAGTCGATGTTGCGAAACACGCCTTCGAGCTTGGCGCGGTTGGCATCCTCGATCCGTTCCAGCGCGATGTTGATCCGCTCGCCGATATCGGGTTCGTTCCGGGCCTCGTAGAGGTCGTAGAAGCTGGCACCTTCGGGAAGGACGAAACGTTCGCGCTCCAGCCTGCGCCTGATCCTGGTTTCGTCCCCGCCATACTGTTTACGATAGGTTTCGAGGTGATCGTTCCAGAGGTCGGAAATGTACTTCAGGAACAACATCACCAGGATGTAGTCCTTGTACTGTCCGGCATCGACGACGCCCCGGAAGGTATCGCATGCGGCCCAAGCCGTCTGGTTGACCTGCTGCTGAGTGAGTTGGTCGGTCATTTGGACGTCCTTTCCTGCCTCGTCTTGGGGCGCGTGCTGTTCGCTCGTTCGACGAGGAGCAGGTTGATCATCTTTCTTCGCGTGTCGGCGGCGAGCTGGGTGAGCTCCCGCTCCCGCTCGGCGAGCGCATCGACTACGACGATCTTTCCTTGAGTTTCGATGTCCGGAACATCGAGTTCGAGATCGTCGAGGCTGGATCGCGGGATCATTCGGATGTTGGTGCCGCGTGCGGCGCTGTCGAAATGGCGCTGGGCGGGAGGCTGGTTTATGGCCCACGCCAGATACTCCGGCGTCACCACATCACGCTTCGGACGCAGCACCATCAGCGGGAGCACCGCCAGGGCGGGTTCTTGCAGGCGTTCGTCCAGGGCGGAGGCCGTGTTTCGTTCACCGCGCGAGCGGAACACCACGTCGCCGCTGCGGACAAAGTACCGCTCGGCAAGACCTTCCAGTTGGACGCGGGTGAGCCGCTCGGGATCGACGATGCCCTCGGGGGATATGTCCCGCAACTGAATTGCCAGCACGCCCCCGGCTGCCGCCGGTTCCAGTCTGCCGCGGGCTGTGTAGCCGGTGTGGATGGTGCAGGCGTCAGCGAGGCGCATCGAAAATCCTCTGTAAGCTTCGCTACAGAAGGTAGGTGTGCGGAAACGTGCTGTCAATGGAGTAATTTGCTGTAGGTGAGTCTACTGCGTCTTAGGGCTGTGTGCGCGGCTTCCGCGATGGCTCGGTCTCTGACCGAAAGGTGGGCGCTCAGTCGCGAGGGTGCCCACCGAGTTCTGCGCGATTATCCCAAGGATTGCCTGAGGTTCTGCGCCACCGCGTCCGCCGCCATCCGCACCGGCTCGGCGGCGAGATGGGCGTAGCGGGCTGTGGTCTGGACCTGCGTGTGCCCGAGCAGCTTGCCGATCATGGGCAACCCCTGGCCCGAGGCGACCGCCGTCGAGGCGAAGGTGTGGCGCAGGTCGTGGATGCGAACGTCCTTGACCCCGGCGCGGGCGCGGACGCGCTGCCAGAAGGGCTGAAGGTCGCTCAGTGGCTTGCCCGGCAGGGTGCCGGTGATGACCCACGGGTTGCCATCGATGCGCTGGGCGTCGCGCAGGAGGTCGACAGCGGGCTGGCCGAGATGGACGACCTTGGCGCCTGACTTGGAATCCGGCAGGCGCAAAACGCGCTCGGCCAGATCGACATATGCCCATTTCAGCGTCATGATCTCGTTCAGTCGACAGCCGGTCAGGATCAGCAGGCGGGCGGCGAGGATGGCCGAGGGTAGTTCGATCCCCTCCGCCTCCATCTCGCGCAGCACCTCGCCGATCCGACGCAATTCCGCCGCGCTGAGAAAGCGCTCGCGCTTCTCCTCGGGGTATTTCCGGATATGCTTG
>NZ_DSDD01000473.1:0-3913 GCF_011048875.1 Rhodovulum sp. | reverse complement strand
GCGATCGCGTCGGGCTTCACTGCGCGGGCCTCTTGCTTGGGCGTGGCGCTGGCCATTTGGGCATTCCGGGGCATCCGGCACGCGCGATCGCCACCTCCCGCCCCGCCCGCTTGCCCCGGCCTCAGCGTCATGCCAGATCCCCCGCATGTCCCGCACGCTGCCGCCTCGTCTTTCGCCGCGCCCGCGCTTCGGCGACCAGACGCCGCCCGCGATCTTTCCGCCAGTGCTCGGCGCGCTTTCCCTGGGCCTTGCCTGGCGGCAGGCGGCCGAGGTCTTCCCCGTCCCCGCCGCGATGGGCGAGATGATCCTTGGGGCTGTCACTCTGCTCTGCCTTTTCTGCATTGCGGCCTACGCGCTGAAACTCGCGCGGCGGCCGGGCGCTCTGACCGAGGATCTGCGCGTGCTGCCGGGCCGGGCGGGGCTCTCGGCGATGGTGCTGGCGAGCTACCTTGTCGCGGCGGCGCTGGTCCCGCTCGCGCCCGCCGTCGCGCTGGCCCTGCTGGGCGCAGGTCTCGCGCTGCATGCCGGTCTGGTCCTGCTGCTTGTGCTCGCGCTGATCCGCGGCCCGGCCGGACAGCGCCGCGTGAACCCGGTCTGGCATCTGCAATTCGTGGGCGTCATCATCGCCGCGCTTCCGGCACAGGCCCTGGGATTCACCCTGCTTGCAACCGTTCTGCTGACAGCGACGGGCATGGCCGCGCTGGCGATCTGGGGCGCCAGCCTCGCCCAGGCCCTGCGCGAGAAGGTGCCCGCGCCGCTGCGCCCGCTGCTTGCGATCCACCTCGCACCCGCCTGCCTGTTCGGCTCCGTGGCCCTGTCGCTGGACCGGCCCGGCCTCGCCTGGGGCTGCCTGGGGCTGGCCGCGCTGCTGGCCGGGATCCTGTTCCTGCGCCTGCCCTGGCTGCTCGCGGCTGGTTTCTCGCCGCTCTGGGGCGCATTCACCTTTCCGCTTGCCGCCCTCGCCAATCTTGCCCTCGCGATGGCCGCCGCCGAACCGGTCGGGGCCATTCGCATCGCAGGCGGGCTGCTGCTCGTCGCGGCAACGCTCGCGATCCCGCCAATCCTGATCGCGATCCTGCGATCCTGGACGCTTGGCGGGCTCGGGGACAAGACCAATGCCGCCCGCGTCTGAGCGGTGGAACGATCCACGACGCCCGGCAAAGGGACCGGGCACCAGACCTGGGACAATGACACCATGACCGACCAGAATCCCGACCGTTATGTCAGCTTTCCCGACTCGACTGCACCGGCAAGGCCGACCGGCTGATCCAGATGCTCGCCGCCCGCATGGCCGGAACCGAATCGCGCTGGGGCGTCTATTTCGACCGCAAACCGGCCGAGAAGATGCGCATGGGGGCGGACAACCTGCATTTCGTCGGCAGTCAGGTCAACGCGCTCCAGGCCTTCTTCGAGGAATGCGATGACAGGGCTGCGCTCGACCTGCTGTTCGACCTCGAACAGACCTGCTGCTGAGCCCCCTCCTTCTTCTGGCCCGAAATATCCCCGCCGGAGGCGCCGCGCGCGGCACGCGCGCGGCCACGCCCAACCCCGGACAAGCGGGGCGCCTGCGCCCTGCGCCGGACGGGGGCGGGAGTGCCCCGCCCACGCCCCGCGATTGACCCTTTCCTTTTCCGCCCCTCCGTGAAATAGGGAAGCGCCAAACGAAGACTCCCCAGGAGATCCCCATGGAGATTCGCGAGGCGCTCACCTTCGACGACGTGCTGCTGGTTCCGGGCGCAAGCTCGGTGCTGCCCAACCAGGCCGACACGGCCACCTTCGTCACCCGCGCGATCCGGCTGAACATTCCGCTTCTGTCCTCGGCGATGGACACGGTCACCGAACATCGCATGGCGATCGCGATGGCACAGGCGGGCGGGATCGGCGTGATCCATCGAAACCTCACCATCGAGGAACAGGCGCGCGAAGTGCGCCGCGTCAAGCGCTCCGAGAGCGGTGTGGTCTACAACCCGGTCACGCTGACCCCCGACCAGACGCTGGCCGACGCCAAGGCGCTGATCGAGCGTTACAATTTCACGGGCTTCCCGGTGATCGATGGCAAGGGCAATGTGGTGGGCATCGTCACCAACCGCGACATGCGCTTCGCCGCCAGCGACGCGACGCCCGTACACGCGATGATGACCGCCGAGAACCTCGCCGTGCTCAAGGAACCGGTCGACCGCGCCGAGGCGCTGAACCTGATGAAGGCGCGGCGGATCGAGAAGCTGCTCATTACCGACGAGGTGGGCAGGCTCACGGGCCTGCTGACGCTGAAGGACACCGAGAAATCGGTCCTGAACCCGCAAGCGGTCAAGGACGAGCTGGGCCGGCTGCGGGTCGCGGCCGCTTCGACCGTGGGCGATGCGGGTTTCGAGCGGTCGCAGGCGCTGATCGACGCGGGCGTGGACCTGATCGTGATCGACACCGCCCATGGCCATTCCGAGGGGGTGGCGCGCGCCGTCGAGCGGATCAAGGCCAGCAGTTCCGTGCAGGTGATGGCGGGCAACGTCGCCACCGCCGAGGCGACGCGCGCGCTGATCGACGCGGGCGCGGACGCGGTCAAGGTCGGCATCGGGCCGGGCTCGATCTGCACCACGCGGATGGTGGCGGGCGTCGGCGTGCCGCAACTGACCGCGATCATGGATTGCGCCCGGGCGGCGGGCGATGTGCCGGTGATCGCCGATGGCGGCATCAAGTATTCCGGCGATTTCGCCAAGGCGATCGCGGCGGGCGCTTCCTGCGCGATGGTCGGCTCGATGATCGCGGGCACCGATGAATCCCCGGGCGAGGTGATCCTCTACCAGGGCCGGTCCTTCAAGTCCTATCGCGGCATGGGCAGCCTTGGCGCCATGGCGCGCGGCTCGGCCGACCGCTATTTCCAGAAGGACGCGGCCAGCGACAAGCTCGTGCCCGAGGGGATCGAAGGTCAGGTGCCCTACAAGGGGGCAGCGGGGGCCGTGATCCACCAGCTTGTGGGCGGCCTGCGCGCGGCGATGGGCTATACCGGCTGCGCGACCATCGCAGAGATGCGGAGCAATTGCCGCTTCGTGCGGATCACCGGCGCCGGGCTCAGGGAATCCCATGTCCATGACGTGCAGATCACCCGCGAAAGCCCGAATTACCGGGTGATGTAGGGCGATCATAGAACATTTTCATCAGGGACTGGCGGGCCGATCTTCATGCTGAACCCGAGATCGCGACCATGACGCCCGCAGCGCGGATCGCCGCGGCGATCGGTCTGCTCGATGCCTGGCTGGCAGGCGCGCCGGTCGAGCGGCTCCTGACCACCTGGGGACGGCAGAACCGGTATGCCGGCGCAAAGGACCGCGCGGCGATCCGCGATCTGGTCTTCGACGCGCTGCGCTGCCGCCGGTCCTTTGCCGCGCTCGGGGGCAGCGCTACCGGACGCGGGCTGATGCTGGGGTTGCTGCGCGCGGACGGGATCGCGCCCGGGACGATCTTCACCGGCGAGGGTCATGTGCCCCCGCCCCTGACCGCGGCGGAACAGGCCGTCCCCCCTGCCGACCTGCCCGAAGAGATCGCCTGCGACTGCCCCGACGCATTGGCCGCGGTGCTGCGCGACAGCCTCGGGGCCGATTTCCTCCCCGTCATGCAGGCGCTGCGCCAGCGCGCGCCGGTCTTCCTGCGCGCCAATCTGCGCCGCACCACGCGGGACAAGGCCGCCGCTGCGCTGGCCTCCGAGGGGATCGAGACCCGGCCGCATCCGCTCTCGCCCACCGCGCTGGAGGTGACCGCAAATGCCCGCCGCGTCCAGCAGTCGCGTGCCTGGCGCGAGGGGCTGGTCGAGTTGCAGGACGCCGCGTCGCAGGCGGTGGCCGATCTGATGCCGCTGCCCGAGGGCGGGCGCGTGCTGGATTTCTGCGCCGGGGGCGGGGGCAAGACGCTGGCGCTGGCG
>NZ_DSDD01000028.1:0-3914 GCF_011048875.1 Rhodovulum sp. | reverse complement strand
TTCATCGTCATCACCAAGGGCGCGGGCCGCATGGCCGAGGTCGGCGCGCGTTTCGCCCTCGACGGCATGCCCGGCAAGCAGCTCGCCATCGACAGCGACATGGCCGCGGGCGCCATCGACCATACCGAGGCCAAGGCCCGGCGCGAACGCGAACAGGCCGAGACCACGTTCTTCGGCTCGCTCGACGGGGCGTCGAAATTCGTCAAGGGCGACGCGGTCGCGGGGCTTCTGATCACGCTGCTGAACCTCATCATGGGGCTGGCAATGGGCGTGATCGTGCATGGCATGCCGATCGGCCGCGCGTTCGAGACCTATGCGATCCTGACCGTGGGCGACGGGCTGGTCACCCAGATCCCGGCGGTCGTCATTTCGATTGCCGCGGCACTCCTGCTCTCGCGCGGAGGTGCCACCGGCACGGCCGATTTCGCGCTGTTCAGCCAGCTTGGCCGCCACCCCGCCGCACTCGGCACCGTCGCGGTGCTGCTCGGGCTCTTCGCGCTTGTTCCCGGCCTGCCCTTCCTGCCCTTCATCGCGGGAGCCGCGGCGCTGGGCTACGCGGCGTTTGCGATGAACCGGCGCGTCCAGCGCGAGGCCGAGGCCGCGGCCAGGCCCGCCACCGCCGGGACGGAGGAGGCCAGGCCCGCCAGCCGCATGGGCGATCTGCTTGATCTCGACGACATCCACCTGGAATTCGCGCCCGATCTGGTCGGCATGGTGCTCGACCCGGCCACGGGGATCGAGGCCCGGATCACCTCGATGCGCCGCCATGTGGCCGAGACCTTCGGCCTGATCCTGCCCGAGATCCGGCTGACCGATAACGGCGCGCTGGTGCCCGGAACCTATGTCGTGCGCATCCAGGGGGTCGAGCAGGCGCGCGACCGGCTGCGTCCCGAACAGGTGCTGGCGCTTCAGCCCGACGCCGCGACGCCGCTGCCCCCGGGCGAGGATGTGCGCGAGCCGGTCTATGGCGCGCCCGCCCGCTGGGTCGCCGCCGACCAGCGCGAGGATCTGGCTCTGATGGGCGTCACCGTCGTCAACGCCTCCGAGGTGCTGGCCACCCACCTGCTGGAAGTGGTCAAGCGCAACTTCGCCCGGCTGATGACCAACAAGGCGCTGCGTCGGCTGCTCGACGAACTGACCAACCTTTCCGACACCGACCGCGCCGCCGCCAACCGGCGCATGATCGACGAGCTTGTGCCCGACAAGGTGCCGACCGACCTGTTGCTCGCCGTTCTGCGCCTGCTGCTCGAGGAGAGGGTCTCGATCCGCAACCTGCCGCTGATCCTCGAAGCCATCGCCGAGGCCCGCCCCTCGCATGCCAGCGCCGAGGCGATCTGCGAACATGTCCGCCGCCGCCTGGGCTTTCAGCTCGTGGCCGAACACCAGCGCGAGGATGGCACGCTGCCCCTGCTGCAACTCGCCCCGGAATGGGAAGACCGCTTCACCACCTACCAGATCGCTAACGATTACGGCCCACCCGATGTCGCCCTGCCGCCCGAGGAGTTCAACCGCCTGGCGAGCGCGGTGTCCGAACGGCTCGCGCGCGCGGGCGAGGCCGGGGTCTTCCCGGTGATCGCCACCTCGGGGCGGCGCAGGCGCTTCCTGCAGACCGCGCTCTCGGCCAAGGGCATCTCGGTGGCGGTCCTGTCCTTCGAGGAAATCGGCACCAATTCCCGTCCGTCCCTGGTCGGCATGGTGGCGGCATGACCTATGACCTCGCCGAACTGGCCGAGCTGTGGCAGCCTCTGCTCTGGGCCTTCTGGGCGGTGTTCCTGCGGGTCGGCGCGGTGCTGGCGATGCTGCCCGCTTTCGGCGAGCGGGCCGTTCCGGCGCGCATCCGGCTGGGCCTGGCGCTGGCCTTCACCGCGGTCGTGGCGCCCGCCGTCGCGCCCGGGATCGACATCGCGCCCGGCCCGCTGGGGCTCGCGCTCGCCACTGAAACGGTGATCGGCCTCGCGCTGGGGCTGGTGCTGCGGCTGATGATCCTCGCGCTGCAGATGGCCGGCGAGATCGCCGCCCAGGCCACGTCCCTTGCGCAGATGCTGGGCGCGACCGCGATGGATCCGCAGCCCGCCATGGGGCGGCTGATGGTGATGGCGGGGCTGGCGCTGGCGGTGATGTCGGGGCTGCATGTGCGCGCCGCCGAGGCGATGATCCTGTCCTACGACCTGCTGCCCGCCGGCCGCCTTCCCGATGCCGCCGAACTGGCCGATTGGGGCGTGCTGCGGATCGCGCAGGGCTTTGCGCTGGCCGCCACGCTGGCCATGCCCTTCGTCATCGCCGCGCTGATCTACAATCTCGCGCTTGGCGTCATCAACAAGGCGATGCCGCAGCTCATGGTCGCCTTCGTAGGTGCGCCCGCGATCACGGCGGGCGGGTTGATCCTGCTGATGCTGACCCTGCCGCCGATGCTGGGTCTGTGGCAGACCGGGCTGATCGAGCTTTACGCCGCCCCGTTCGGAGCCGGGCGATGAGCGACGAGAGCCCCGGCGACAAGCAGTTCGAGCCGACACAGAAGAAACTGGACGACGCCCGCAAGAAGGGCGAATTCGCGAAATCCACCGACCTGCACACCGCCGCCGCCTATCTGGGCCTGACCCTCACCGCGCTGGGCCTGGGCGCGGCCAGCCTGACCGCGCTGGGCGGGATCGGCGCCGGGCTGATCGGCCAGGCCGACCGGATCGCGCCGATGATGCTGGGCGGGCATGGCAGCGCGCCGGTCGGCGGGCTGATGGCCAGCGCGTTGCTGGCCGCGCTGCCCTGGCTGACGCTGCCGGGTCTGGCCGCGCTGGCCTCGATCCTTGCCCAGCGCAGCCTCGTGTTCGCGCCCGAGAAGATCAAGCCCAAGCTGTCCAAGATCTCGCTGATCCAGAACGCCAAGAACAAGTTCGGCCGCGGCGGCCTGTTCGAATTCGCCAAGAGCGCGGCCAAGCTGACGCTCTATATCGTCCTGCTCGGCGTCTATCTCTCGGCCCGGATCCAGGACCTGATCGGCACCATGTATCTGTCCCCCGGCATGGCGGCCGCGACGCTCGGCCGGATGGCGGTCGAGTTCATGGCCGTCGCCGTCGCCATCGCCGGCGGCATCGCGGCCGTCGACTACCTGTGGCAACTGGCCGAGCATCGCCGCAAGAACCGCATGTCGCACCAGGAACTGAAGGACGAGATCAAGCAGTCCGAGGGCGATCCCCACATGAAACAGCAGCGCCGCCAGCGCGGGATGGACATCGCGACCAACCGGATGCTGACCGATGTGCCCAGCGCCGATGTGGTGATCGTCAACCCGACCCATTACGCCGTCGCGCTGAAATGGGATCGCGCGACGCCCGGCGCGCCGGTCTGCGTGGCCAAGGGCGTGGACGAGGTCGCCGCCCGCATCCGCGAGGTCGCCGCCGCCTCGGGCGTGCCGATGCGGCGCGATCCGCCGACCGCGCGCGCGCTTTACGCCACCGTCGAGATCGGCGCCGAGATCCAGCCCGAGCATTACCGCGCCGTCGCCGCCGCGATCCGCTTTGCCGAAGAGATGCGCACCCGCGCGCGGGCTCGCTGATGGCGGGCGCCGATGACAGGCTGCGGCGGCTGGGCGAGGTGGGCGGGATGCTGCGCGATGCCGCGCTCGCCAGGCTGAAGGCCGCTGCCGATACCTGCCGCAAGGTCGAGGCCGAGCTCGCCGCGCTCGATGCCGAATGGCGGGAATGCGAGGGCGAAACCGATCCGGCGGCGCGCGCCGTGATGGGGCCTGGCCGCGAGCGGCGCTACCTGCTCCGCCGCGCCGCCCTGAACGGCGCGCTGGCGCGCGCGCGCGCCGAGGAGGCGATGCGGATGCAGGAGGCCGCCCGGGCCTTCGGGCGGGACGACGCGCTGCACCGGCTGATCCGGCGCGCGGCGGGCGACTGACCCCCGGCTTCAGGCGT
>NZ_DSDD01000111.1:0-3925 GCF_011048875.1 Rhodovulum sp. | reverse complement strand
GCTCGCCGCCCTGCTCGAAGACCGCGACCCGCTGCGCGGCGCAGGCGCCGACCTGACACTGCGCCTGCGCGCGCTGGCCGACCCCCGCGCCGAGACGCCCATCCCGCCCGACCGCGCAACGCTCGCCCGCATCCGCGCCGAAACGAAGCGCCTTGCCGCCCGCGCCCCCGACAGCCCCCGGCCAATGTCAGCGGGCGAGATGGCGTCGCTTGCCTATCCCGACCGCATCGGCCTGCGCCGCGAGGGCGAGGCGCCGCGCTTCATCCTGTCGGGCGGCAAGGGCGCCGCGATGGACGCGGCAGACCCGCTGGCAGGCCAGCGCCTGATCGTCGCGCTCGATCTAGACGGCGACACGCGCGAGGCCCGCATCCGCCTCGCCGCCCCGCTGACCGAGGCCGAACTGCGCACCACCCATGGCCCCGCCATCGCGTGGCACGAGATCTGCCACTGGTCAGACCGCGAAAACCGGGTGGTCGCGCGCCGCCAGGAACGTTTCGGGGCGCTTGTCCTCGACGACCGCCCCTGGCCCGACGCCCCGCCCGAGGCCATGGCCCGCGCCGCGCTCGACGGTATCCGGGCGCTGGGACTGCCCTGGACCGATTCCGCCCGCCGCTTCCAGGCCCGGGTCGAGCTGATCCGCCAGCAGGGCACGGACCTGCCCGACCTCTCGGACACCACGCTTCTGGACCGTCTCGACGACTGGCTCCTGCCCCATCTCTCCGGCACGCGCAGCGCCGAGGATCTCCGACGCCTCGACCTCCTGCCCGCGCTCCGCGCCTGCCTGAGCTGGGACCAACAGCAAGGCCTAGACCGCCTCGCACCGGCGCATTTCGAAACCCCGCTCGGCCGTCAGGTGCCCATCGACTATTCCGGCGACAGCCCGGCCATCGAATTGCGGCTTCAGGAACTCTTCGGCACCACGACACATCCCTGCATCGGCCCGAACCGGCTGCCGCTCCGGATCACGCTGCTGTCGCCTGCACAGCGCCCGGTGCAGGTCACGACCGACCTGCCGGGCTTCTGGGCGACCAGCTATTCGGATGTCCGCAAGGACATGCGCGGGCGCTACCCCAAACACCCCTGGCCCGAGGACCCCACCGCCGCCACACCCACATTGCGCCGGAAACCCCGGCCCTGAGCGTCTGTCAAATCGAGCGCCTGCGGCGCACGCCTTTCATCTCGGGCCCGGCCCTCCGGCCGGTCCCTCGCGTGGCGCCCCACTCCTGACTGCTGTTTCTTCTTGGCCCAAATACCCCCGCCGGAGGCGCCGCGCGCGCCCGCGCGCGGCCACGCCCAACCCCGGACAAGCGGGGCGCAAGCCCCGCGCGGGCCGGGGGCGGGAGCGCCCCGTCAGACGCCCAGGCACCAGCGCAGGATCGCCTTCTGCGCATGCAGCCGGTTCTCGGCCTCGTCGAAGATCACCGAATGCGGCCCGTCCATCACCGCACTTGTCGCCTCCTCGTCGCGATGGGCGGGCAGGCAATGCATGAACAGCGCATCCGGTTTCGCCGCCGCCATCAGCGCCTCGGTCACCTGGTAGGGGCGCAACTGGTTGTGCCGCCGCTCGCGCGCCGATTGCGGGTCATGCATGCTCACCCAGGTATCGGTCACCACGAGGTCCGCCCCCGCGACCGCGCGCATCGGATCGCGC
The DNA here is from genome assembly GCF_011048875.1 of Rhodovulum sp. NCBI lineage: Bacteria > Pseudomonadati > Pseudomonadota > Alphaproteobacteria > Rhodobacterales > Paracoccaceae > Rhodovulum > Rhodovulum sp. Next base: position 2,274 of record NZ_DSDD01000111.1, on the reverse strand, counting down.
TCGATCTCGACCCGCACACCCTTGGCGCGCGCCTCGGCCACGAAACCCGGCTCGGGGTCCAGCGTCGGCGGTCCGGTAAAGGTGAAATCGAAACCGAACTGCCCCGCGGCATGGAGGAAGGACGCGCAGACATTGTTGCCATCCCCCGACCACACCACCTTGCGCCCCCCGATCGGGCCGCGATGTTCCTCATAGGTCAGGATATCGGCCATGATCTGGCAGGGATGGCTGCGGTTGGTCAGCCCGTTGATCACCGGAACGCTGGCATGTTCGGCCATCTCGTGCAGTGTCGCCTCCTCGAAGGTGCGCAGCATGATCAGGTCGACATAGCGCGACAGGACGCGGGCCGTGTCGGCGATGGTCTCGCCATGGCCCAGCTGCATGTCCGCGCCCGACAGCACCATGGTCTGCCCGCCCATCTGGCGCACGCCCATGTCAAAGCTGATCCGCGTCCGGGTCGAGGGTTTCTCGAAGATCAGCGCCACCATCCGCCCCGAAAGCGGCTGATCGTCGTCCAGCGCCCCCCGGGGCCGTCCCGCCCGCGCCGTCTTCATCGCGCGGGCCGCGTCGATCATCGCCCGCAACTCGCCCGCATCCGTGGTGTGAAGATCGAGGAAATGCCTCATGCCCCCGCCCCCTTGCCTGCCAGCACGCCCGCCGCCGCATCGAGCCGGGCCAGCGCCTCGGCGATCTCCTCCTCGGTGACGTTCAGCGGCGGCAACAGCCGCACGACATTGTCCGCCGCGCCCACCGTCAACACCCCCTGATCATAGCCCGCCTGCACCAGATCGGTATTCGGCACCCGGCATTTCAGCCCCAGCATCAGCCCGACCCCGCGCACCAGTTCGAAGATATCGGGATGGCTTGCCACCAGCCCCTCCAGCTTCTGGCGCATCAGCCCGGCCTTGCGGTTCACCCCGTCCAGAAAGCCGGGGTCGCCGACGATCTCCAGCACCGCCTTGCCCACCGCGCAGGCCAGCGGGTTGCCGCCATAGGTCGAGCCATGCGTGCCCACGGTCATGCCGCTGGCGGCCTCCTCGCTCGCCAGCACCGCGCCCAGCGGAAAGCCGCCGCCGATGCCCTTGGCGATCATCATGATGTCGGGCGCAACCCCGGCCCATTCATGGGCGAACAGCTTGCCCGTCCGGCCCATCCCGCATTGCACCTCGTCAAAGATCAGCAGCGCCCCGGTCCGGTCGCACAGATCGCGCAGCCCCTTCAGGCAGGGTTCGGGCAGCGGGCGGATGCCCCCCTCGCCCTGCACCGGCTCCACCATGACCGCCGCCACGGTTCCATCAACTGCGGCCTCAAGCTCTGCGCCATGGGCCGGAAAGGGCAGATGGACAAAGCCCGGCAGCAGCGGCCCGAAGCCCCTGGTCATCTTTTCGGACCCCGCCGCCGCGATCGCGGCCGAGGACCGGCCATGGAACGCGCCCGCGAAGGTGACGATGTTCACCCGCTCGCCCTGGCCTTTGTCATACCAGTATTTCCTGGCCATCTTGACCGCGAGTTCGCAGCTTTCGGTGCCCGAATTGGTAAAGAACGCCGTGTCGGCAAAGGTCTTGTCCACCAGCGCGTCGGCCAGCGCCTGCTGTTCGGGAATGCAGTAAAGGTTCGACAGATGCCACAACCGGCCCGCCTGTGCCGTCAGCGCCGCGACCAGCGCGGGATGGGCATAGCCCAGCGCGTTCACCCCGATCCCGGCGCCGAAATCGAGAAAGCGGCGGCCATCCGTGGCGGTCAGCCAGGGGCCTTCGCCCCGCTCGAATTCCAGCGGCGCACGGTCATAGGTCGGCAGGATGGAAGGGATCATGCGGAAAATCCTTGGGATCAGAGGCCAAAGGGGTGCCCCACGGCCGGGATCGTGTCAACGTGGGAGAGGAAGACGCGTTGGCGCACGCGCAGGCGGCCGGGTCAGGCTCGGCGGCGTCGGCGCGAAAGAGGGCGGCACAGCAGCGTCATGGCCGCCCCGATAGCGCGGTTTCGCCGCCCTGTCCAGCACCGGGGCGCTCCCCCCGGCCACGGTTGCGATCCGCTCAGCCCTGGGGATGCACCGCGCCCGGGCCTGAGGCCTCCTTCGGCGCGGGCGGGGTTGCGGCCAGCAGCGCCAGCGGCCCCAGCAGCACGGTCAGCAACCGGCCATTCTCGCGCCGGGTGATATGCCAGCCGATATAGGGCAGCGTCTGGTTGTCGGCCTTCCAGGGGCGCGGCTCGGCCCAGTCATCCGCAAGCCGCAGGCAGAGGAAGACAGGCAGCGTTCGGCGCCGTTCGGGG
>NZ_DSDD01000316.1:0-3937 GCF_011048875.1 Rhodovulum sp. | reverse complement strand
GCTGGCAGGGCATCCTCCAGGCCGATGCCTATGCCGGGTACAATCAGCTCTACCAGAGCGATCGCAGCCCGGGATCCGTCCTGCCCTCGCTATGCTGGTCACATGCCCGCCGCAAGTTCTTCGAGCTTGCCGATGTCGAGGGGAACATCCGCAAGGGCAAGTCGCCCAAGGACATCTCACCAATCGCCTTCGAGGCGGTGAAGCGGATCGATGCCCTGTTCGAGATCGAGCGGAATATCAAAGGCCTCGGTCCTGCCGCCCGTCTCGAGGCGCGCCAGCGCCTGTCGATGCCGCTCGTCGAAGACCTTGAACACTGGCTGCGCGGCGAACGAGCGAAGCTCTCGAAACACGCCAAGGTGGCCAAGGCGATCGACTACCTGATGTCGCCGGCCCATTGGCCGGGCTTTACCCGGTTCCTCGAGGATGGGCGGGTCTGCCTGACGAACAACGCCGCCGAACGCTCCCTGCGCGGCGTGGCCCTCGGCCGGAAGTCCTGGCTTTTTGCCGGATCCGAACGTGGCGGGCAGCGCGCCGCCGCCATGTGCACGCTGATCGGCACGGCCAAGCTGAACGATATCGACCCGCAAGCCTGGCTCGCCGAGGTCATCGCCCGCATCTCCGAAATGCCGGTCTCGCAGTTGCCAGAGTTGCTTCCATGGAACTGGAAACAGCCGGCAGACCGGCCAGCCGAGGCCGCCTGATGGCCCGCGTCACGCACATCCATACCATCGACGAGGTCGCCAGGAGGATCGACGAGAACCTCGAACTCATCGAGGTCGTTAGCGGGAACTCCGACAACATCGACTATGGCGAGATGATTTGGGTCGACAACGGAACCGAAGAGGGGATCAAGGCCTTCACGGACCGCGGCATCGAATGCCTGCGGGAACTCCTCGCCGACATCAGGACATGGGATGGCGGGATCCGCGAGTTCCTGCGCGACGAGCAGTGTGATCCCGACGTCATCGAACGCATCATGGCCGACGAGAAGAACCACTGAGGCAAGACGGCCCTCGGCGGAGCCTTGCGTCCGACCGAGCGAAGGGACGGAAAATGAAGCGAACCAGATGGCCTGCCCGAACCGAACGTGCTTTCGGCCGAGATCGTCGAAAACCTGGAAGCCGCGCTGGAGCAGTTCAGAAGCGTCAGCCGGGAACTGGCAGGCGAGCCGGACTAGGCGGAGACAGACCCGACAAGTCCGCACTGTTGCGGTGGACACGAGAAGGCGTCGTAGCTCTTCACGACACCGCCCACATGATGCACGGGCCGCCGCCTCACCGCCCCAGTTTCCCCCTTGACGCCCCCCGGCGCCTCCCTTAACTAGCCCCTCGCTCTTGGCGGAGTAGCTCAGTTGGTTAGAGCAGAGGAATCATAATCCTTGTGTCGGGGGTTCGAGTCCCTCCTCCGCTACCACCGTTCCCCCCGACGCTCTGATGCGCATGTTGGGATAGAGGTTCGGGGCTTCCATGAGTTCGGAAAGCCGACCCTCCAGCCTTATCTTGAAGCCTGTTTCCTCCGGCGTGACCACCACCTTCGAGATCAAGCGCCTGATACGTTCGGCGGCATCCTCGGTGTCGGGTGATATCCCGGACGCGAACACCCCTTCCAGATCGCCGACATAGGTCTCGTACTGGCGCAGCGCGGCGGGATGCAGGCCCACGACCTTTGGCACCTCCGGCACGACAGCCAGTTCCGCCTCGATCTCTTTCTGCCGCACTGACAGTTCACGCATCTGGGCGCCGATCACATCGGTTGGCAGGCGTTCGGCCAGGTAATCTTGCCAAGCTCGGTCGAGATGCCGTTTGATCTCTCCCAGCTTGTTCTCCAGAACGATGCGCCGCCGCCGCTTATCCGCTGTCGCACGCTCGCGCTCTTGCTGGTAGGCTCAAGCGAACTCCCTCGGCAACTGCGGTGCCTTAAGGTGCTGCTTGAGCCCGGCAAGGACCGCAGCCTCGATCTCGTCCATGCAGAAGATGCGGTTGTTGCTGCAGGCACCCGATTCGTGGCCCACGTGCTGCAATGGACCCGGACGCGACCGTGATCGCGGTCCTTCACCGACAAGCCGCCACCGCAGCACCCGCATTTGAGCAAGCCGGACAGCAGATAGCGCGCGCTTCACGCTGTCGCTGCGGGGCCTCATGGCTCCGATCCCGTTTCCTTGCCTGAACCGCATCGAAGAGGGACTGTTCGACAATCGCCAGCGCAGGCAGCTGTTCCCGCTTCCATTCCTCGGGCGGGTTCGCCCGCGACACGCGCTTGCCGGTGTCGGGGTCCTTCACCATGCGCACGCGATTCCAGACGAGGACACCGGAATAGAGCGCGCCCGCACAGGATGCCATAATGGCGCGTCTTGTTGCCGTTGATCGTCGAGGCGGCCCAGCGAGATCCGCGCGGCGCGGCGACGCCTTCGGCATTCAGGTCGCGCGCGATCTCGCGCGGGGTCCGGCCCGAGGCGTATTCGCTGAAGATCCGCCGGATGATCTCGGCCTCGCTCTCGACGATCTCCAACTCGCGTGGGCCTTGCCCGGTATCGGACGGTATCCATAGGCACGCCCCCCGGCATGGCGCCCGTCACGCACAACCCCATCCATACCCCGCCGCACCTTGTACGCGAGATCAGCGAGGTAGAGCGAGCCCAGGAGGCCGCGCACCCCGATCTGGACCTGATCGGCGGTGCCTTCATGAACCGCGCGCAACTCGATCCCGGCAAAGTTCAGACGCTTCCAGATGCCTGCAAGGTCTTCCTGATCGCGGGAGAGGCGGTCGAGCGATTCCACGAGGATGACGTCGAAGCTGCCCGAGCGGGCGGCATGCAGCATTTCCATCAGGCCATCGCGTCCATAGACCGACGCGCCGGAGCGCGCCCTGTCGTAATAGGTTGCCGTGACATCGAGGCCTTGCCGCTGGGCATGCGCCCGGCACAGGTGTATCTGGTCTTCAATCGAGCGGTCGTTCTGTAGTTCCGTTGAAAAGCGTGCGTAAATTGCTGTCCTCTTCATGTGCGGATCCTCCGGAATGGGCCCCCGCTTCCGCCGCGGTCGTCCTTCGATGACCCGCCCTCGCCGCCGCTTTGGCAAGCGCGCGCACGATCTCAATCAGGTCAGTATCCAGTCCAGAGGGCTTTCGGCCAGGTATTCGCCGATGCCTTGACCGACGCAAACCTGCCGCATGCCCCTGATGCTGAAAATCACGACTGCCCATTCGCTCATGATAATGCCAGCCCCCTGCTGTAGAAGCGTCTCGGGGATGGCGTCGTAATTTGGGCGGCCCTGGCGCGCAAAACGGAAGAGCGCATCGGAACGAAAACGCACCAATTGCTTATCACCACGGCCTGTTCCGGCGCATTGCATGCGAATCGATGATGAGAGTCAGAGGGTAGCCTGAGGGTCCATGACGGGTTGCGAGCCGGGGGAGAGGCCTCTGGTGCCCGTCGTGGAGGTTCAGCCATGATCCAGGGTCAGGTTCTCGAAGGACAGCGCGATGTGTCGGGCGGCTACAGGGTCGATGTCGGGCGGGGCGAGCGCGTGGGGCGCGTGTCACAGGACATGGTTCTCGCGCCCCGATGACGAGCGTTACATCTCGCTCACCGAGTTGACCGAGGCCGTGCGCGCCCGCTCTGCGCGCAGCCGCACCCGTGTCATCGAAAGTGCGGCGATCGAGGTGCAGGCGAGCCGCGACAATCCCGAGCGGCTGGCCTAGAGCGGCTCAGGCTTTCTCTGAATCGAAAGAGGATTCCCATACGGTGCGTTGTGTGATTCAGAATTCGTACTGGTGAAGGAGGCCAGCATGGATGACGAAACCGTATTCAGACGATCTTCGGGAGCGTGTTGTCGCAGCGATGCAATCCGGATCGAGCTGCCGTAGCGTTGCCGCGCAGTTCGGGGTTGCGCCGTCGAGCGTGGTGAAATGGGCGCAACGCGCAGCAAAGACCGGGTCG
>NZ_DSDD01000228.1:0-3940 GCF_011048875.1 Rhodovulum sp. | reverse complement strand
TCGACCGAGAACGGCGCCTCGCCGCGCTTGTCCCTGGCGATCGGAATCTGGTTCTTCTCGGCGAAGTCGATCAGTTTCGTGCGGCTGGTCAGGTCCCATTCCCGCCAGGGCGCGATCACCTTGATCTCGGGGTTCAGCGCGTAGGCGGAAAGCTCGAACCGCACCTGGTCGTTGCCCTTGCCGGTCGCGCCATGGGCCACGGCATCGGCGCCGGTTTCCGCCGCGATCTCGATCAGCCGCTTGGAGATCAGCGGCCGCGCGATGGAGGTGCCCAGCAGGTAGAGCCCCTCGTAAAGCGCGTTCGCCCGGAACATCGGGAAGACGAAGTCGCGCACGAATTCCTCGCGCAGGTCCTCGATATAGATCGCGCTGGCGCCCATCATCTCGGCCTTGGTGCGGGCCGGTTCCAGTTCCTCGCCCTGGCCCAGGTCGGCGGTAAAGGTCACGACCTCGCAGCCATAGGTCGTCTGCAGCCATTTCAGGATGATCGAGGTGTCGAGGCCGCCGGAATAGGCCAGGACGACTTTCTTGGGCGAGGACATGCGGAGAACTCCGTTGAGGGAAATCCCGGCGGCGTTTATTGCGTTTCGGTCAAAGGGGCAAGGGCGGCCCGGGGCTTGCATTCGGCCCACCCGTCGCGCCAGAAAAGTGCATGAGCGATTTCTTCACGAAGGCCCGTGCCGCCGAATCGGCCCTGCGCGAGCTGTTCCCGCCGACGCCTCTGCAGGGCAACGTCCATCTCTCGGAACGCTATGGCGCCGAGATCCTGCTCAAACGCGAGGATCTGACGCCCGTGCGCTCCTACAAGATCCGTGGCGCGTTCAACGCGATGCGCAAGGTTCTGGCCACCCGGCCCGATCAGCGCGTTTTCGTCTGCGCGAGCGCGGGCAACCATGCCCAGGGCGTCGCCTTTGCCTGCCGCCATTTCGGGGTGCAGGGGGTCGTCTTCATGCCGGTTACCACGCCGCGGCAGAAGATCGACAAGACCCGCACCTTTGGCGGCGAGAATATCGAGATCCGGCTGACCGGCGATTATTTCGACGACACGCTGGCCGCGGCCCAGGCCTGGTGCGCCGAGGCGGGCGGGCATTTCCTTTCGCCCTTCGACGACGAGGACGTGATCGAGGGGCAGGCATCCGTCGCGGTCGAGATCCTCGACGCGCTGGACGGCGCACCTGATCTGGTGATCCTGCCGGTGGGCGGCGGCGGGCTTGCTGCGGGCGTCGTCTCGGCCCTGCGCGAGGTGGCGCCCGGAACGCGCGTCAAATTCGTCGAACCCGCAGGCGGCATGTCGCTGGCTGCGGCGGTGGCCGCCGGGGCGCCGGTGACGCTGCCCCGTGTCGATACCTTCGTCGATGGCGCCGCGGTCGCGCGGATCGGGACAAGGACCTTCGGCGTGCTTGGCGGGATCGACGCGGGCGACGTTCTGGCCGCGCCCGAGGACCGGATCTGCGCCACCATGCTCGAGATGCTGAATGTCGAGGGGATCGTGCTGGAACCCGCCGGTGCGCTGGCCGTCGATGTGCTGCCCGTGCTGGCCGATCAGATCGCGGGCAAGCGGGTCGTCTGCGTCACGTCGGGCGGGAATTTCGATTTCGAGCGGCTGCCCGAGGTCAAGGAACGCGCCCAGCGCTATTCGGGCGTGAAGAAGTATTTCATCCTGCGCCTGCCGCAGCGCCCCGGCGCGCTGCACGATTTTCTCGACCTTCTGGGGCCGGAGGATGACATCGCGCGGTTCGAATATCTCAAGAAATCGGCCCGGAACTTCGGCACGGTGCTGATCGGGATCGAGACATCGCGGGCCGAGAATTTCCCCGCGCTGTTCGCCCGGATGGGCGAGCGGGGCCTCGTGCATCGCGACATCACCGACGATGTGGTGCTGTCGGAATTCCTGATCTAGGCGACCCGCGACCGGGCCTTGCCCGCCGCCATCAGCAGCCCGCGGGATTCGGCATAGCTGTCGAGCAGCGCCGAAAGCTCGATCGCTTCGCCCTGCGCCAGCTGGTGTTCCAGACCCCGGCAGATCGCGCAGAACTCCTTGAGCCCGAGATTCAGCGCCGAACCGCGCACGAAATGCAGGTCCGACGGAAGGCAGGCGGGATCCGGCGCGTCGCGCAGCCGGGTCATCACCTCGTCCACCTCTTCCAGGAACAGATCCAGCACTTCGTCAAAGGCATCCTCCCCGACTTCGCTGCGCAGTTCCTCCACCCTTTTCCAGTCGATCATTGCAATCGTCACCTCCGCCACGCCCCCGCCGCGTCTGGTCAGGCTAGGGGCGGCAGCTTAACGGTGAATGAGCCTCAAGGCGAAAAAAAGGTCGAAAACGATCTTTCACGGCCCGTTAAGCCCCTGTGCGCTATTGCGACCGATGAACAGCACAGGGATGCCCGTGGCCATCGCGATCGAAAAGCCCCATTTTCCGCAGAAATCGCCCTCGCTGGTGCGGCTGGTCCTGCTGGTCGATGACAGCCGCCTGCAACGGCGCATCCTGCGCGCCTCGCTGGAACGCTGGGGCTATGCGGTCGAGGAATGCGGCTCGGCTGAAGAGGCGCTGGAGATCTGTGGCGACCGGCCGGTGGACCTGATCATCAGCGACTGGATGATGCCCGGCATGAACGGGCCGGAATTCTGCCGTGCCTTCCGTGCCCTGCCGCGTGACAGCTATGGCTATTTCATCCTGCTGACCTCGAAATCCGAGACCGGAGAGATGGTCCACGGCCTTGATGTCGGCGCCGACGAATTCCTGACCAAGCCCGTGAACGCCAACGAGCTTCGGGCGCGAATCGCCTCGGGCGAACGCATCCTGCACATGGAAAACCAGTTGCGCGAAAGGAACAGATTGCTCAGCGCGACGCTTGGCGAGTTGCGCAGTCTCTATGACGCCGTCGACCGCGACCTGGTCGAGGCGCGCAAGCTGCAACAATCGCTGTTGCGCGACCGCTCGCGCCGCTTCGGCGGGTCCGAGGTTTCGCTGCTGTTGCGTCCCTGCGGCCATGTCGGCGGCGATCTCGTCGGCTTCTTTCCCGCGGGCGATGGGCAGGTCGGCCTGTTTTCGGTCGATGTCTCGGGCCACGGGATAAGCTCGGCGATGATCACGGCGCGGCTTGCCGGGCTGCTGTCCTCGGCCTCGGCCGAACAGAACATCGCGCTGGAATCCGATGCCGATGGCGCCATCCATGTCCGCCCGCCCGAAGAGGTCGTGGAACATCTGAACCGGCTCTTCCATGAAGAGCTGGAGACCGAGCATTACCTCACCATCCTGCTGGCCGTGGTCTCGCTCGACAGCGGGGTCATGCGATTCGTTCAGGCGGGCCATCCCTATCCGGCGATCCAGCGGGCCGATGGCCGGGTGGAGTTCATCGGCTCGGGCGGCTTGCCCGTGGGTCTGATCCCGGGCGCGCGCTACGAGGTGGACGAAGCCCGCCTTCACCCCGGCGACCGCATCCTCATGGCCTCGGATGGCATCACCGAATGCCCGTCCCCGTCGGGCGATCAACTCGGCGACGAGGGGCTCTGCGCCCTGATGGCGCGCAACGCCGCCATGCGGGGCGAGTCCTTCCTCGAAGTCGTGATGACCGAACTGATCGCCTTTGCCGGCAGCCCGGACCTGCCCGACGACGTCTCGGCAGTCCTGTTCGAGTTCGGCTAGGCCGAGGTTCCCCTAGCGCGCGACCCCCAGAAAGCGCGCCACGAAATGGCGGTCGCCCGCATTGCCCAGTTCCCGCAACGCCGCTTCGGGCGACATCCACAGCGCGCTATGGCCCGGCTCGCGCGGGGCGCCATGGGCGCGGACCGGACGGGCCAGATAGATGGCGCACAGCTTTTCCGCCCAGAGGTCATATTCCGGCATGTAGGTGAACCGCCGGAACGCCCCCAGCCGCCGCGTCACGTCGATCCGCCAGCCGGTTTCCTCGAACACCTCGCGATGCAGCGCCGACAG
>NZ_DSDD01000486.1:0-3949 GCF_011048875.1 Rhodovulum sp. | reverse complement strand
AGCGCCTCGTCCCCGGTATAGAAGGGCGCGATATCGGGGCCGACGGCAACGCGCGCCGCCCCGGTCAGCGTGGCCATCGAGATCAGCAGGTCGGTCTCTTCCTCGCAGGCCAGCGCCAGCGAGTCGGCCAGCACCAGCCGTCCCTCGGCATCGGTATTGTTGATCTCGACGCTCAGCCCGTTGCGCGCGGTCAGGATATCCTGCGGGCGGAAGGCGTTGGCCGAGACGCTGTTTTCCACCGCCGGGACCAGCAGCCGCAGCCGCAGGGGCAGGCCCAGCGCCATGATCGCCTGCGCCAGCCCCATTGCGGTCGCGGCCCCGCCCATGTCCTTCTTCATCAGGCCCATCGACTCGCCCGGTTTCAGGTTCAGCCCGCCGGTGTCGAAACAGACCCCCTTGCCGACCAGCGTCAGACGCGGGCCCGCATCGCCCCAGCGCAGATCCAGCAGTCGCGGCGCCTGCGGCCCGGCGCGGCCGACGGCATGGATCAGCGGGAAGTTCTTCGCGACCAGATCGTCGCCCCGGATCGCGGTGACGCTTGCGCCCTGCCGGGCGGCCAGCGCGACCAGCGCCTCCTCCAGCGCCTCGGGGCCCATGTCGCAGGCGGGCGTGTTGATCAGATCGCGGGTCAGCCATTCGGCCGCGGCCAGCGCCTCGACCCGGGGCACGTCGATGCCGGGCGGCGCCTTGACCTGCGCCTTCAGCGGCGGCTGCGCGCGGTAGCGGTCAAAGCGGTAGGCGGCCAGCAGCAGGCCCAGCGCCTCGGCGGCGAGTTCTGCGCCCGCAAGCGCGGTCTGCAGATGCCACACCCCTTCGGGCAGGCGCGCCGCCGCGCCCGCAAGGTGAAACCGCCCGCGCGCGCGTTCGCCCGCCGTTCCGTAGCCCGCAACCGCCCCCGCGACCCGGCCATCGGGTCCGGGCAACAGCACGACCTCGCCCAGACCCGCGGCAAAGCCCGTGGCATTCAGCCATTCGGCCTCGGCCGGGGGACGGGCGGCGCGCCATTCGGCAAGGACTGCCTCCTCGACGACATGAAGCGGCAGCGAGGGCGCGTCGGGCGCGGCGAAACGAGGCGGCATGGGCGGGGCGTCCTTCGGTCCTGGATCGGGATGGCTCCCGAGCCTAGCCGTTTCGCCCGCGCCCGCAAGCGAGTTCAGCCCGAGCGGTGCTGCAACTCCTCCGCGATCCGGAACGACCGCTGCGCGATCCGCCGCAGCCGCGCCATGGTGGCGGCCACCGCCACCGCATCCCCGGTCTGCACCGCACGCGACACGCCCCGCGCGGCGGTCGACAGGCCGATCAGCCCCAGCGAATCGCCCAGCGCGCGGATCTGGCCCACCAGATCGACGCAATCGCCCGGACGCACCTGCGCCGCCGCCAGATCGAGGCTGGCCATCAGATCCTCCAGCCGCTCGACCGACACCGAGACCAGATGCGCGGCCCTCGCCTCGCCCAGATCGACGAACATGTCCGCCAGCCGATCCGAATCCACACTCAACGCTTCGTCCTGACGCAAGACCACAACTCGGGACACGGAACCCCTCCGATTTATCGCACCACACCTGCGGGGGACACTGCTCCCTCAGCATCAAGAAAGCGTTGCACCGCGGCACCGAAATCACTCGAATTACCGGCAAATGCACTTTAAGCAGCCGCAGAGAAAACGGAGAACGTGATGAAAGACGCCCGCCCTCTGCCGCAATACCTCGTCCAGCGTTACCATGGCTGGAGGGCCACCGCCCATGCCGAGAACAAGGCCTGGTTTCGCCGCCTCGCCGAGGAAGGACAGCGCCCGCGCACGATGGTCATCTCCTGCTGCGACTCGCGCGTGCATATCAGCGCGATGTTCCGCGCGGACGGGGGCGAGTTCTTCATCCATCGCAACATCGCGGCGCTGGTGCCGCCCTATGCACCCGATGGCAGCAATCACGGCACCTCGGCGGCCGTCGAATACGCGGTCACCGTGCTCAAGGTGGCGAACCTGATGGTGGTGGGCCATTCCCGCTGCGGCGGCATCAAGGGCTGCCATGACATGTGCGCGGGCCTCGCGCCGGAACTTGAGGAAAAGACCAGCTTCATCGGCCGCTGGATGGACATCCTGCGCTCCAGCTACGACCGGACCGCCGGGGCCGCGACCGAGGCCGACCGGCTGGAGGCGATGGAAAAGGACGCGGTTCTGGTCTCGCTTGAGAACCTGATGACCTTTCCCTATGTGCGCGCCGCGGTCGAGGCCGAGGAACTGGCCCTGCATGGGCTTTGGAAGGATATCGCCGAGGGCGTGGTGGAATGCTACGATCCTGAAACCGGGCGGTTCGTGGCGATCTGATCCGGTCCTTGGCGCGTGATCCATCGGGGTCCAAAAGCATGAACGGGGGCCGCACCTGACCGGCGTCGTCGAACTCGCGGCGGGCAACCCGCTGTCGCCGATCATCCTCAGTTTCGCGCTCGGGCTCGCCGCGGCGCTAGCGCGATCCGATCCTCCGTGCCCGAGGCCGCCGCCAAGGCGCTGTCGATGTACCTTCTGTTCGCCATCGGCTTCAAGGGCGGCGCGGGCGTTACCGCGCACGGGCTGGACGGCACGCTTCTTCTGGCGCTGATCGCCGGGCTGGTTCTGTCGGCGGGCATCCCCTTCGTGGCCTTTGCGCTGCTGCGGACGATGACCCGGCTGGGCACGGTGGATGCGGGCGCGGTCGCAGGGCATTACGGCTCGATCTCGATCGTGACCTTCGTGGCCGCGACATCGGTGCTGACCGGCCAGGGCATCGCGTCCGAGGGCTTCATGGTCGCCGTCGCCGCGATCATGGAGGCGCCCGCGATCCTCGCCGCGCTGTGGCTGGTGATGCGCAAGGGCGGCCAGACCGACGTGGAATCCGGCCTCTGGCGCGAGATCCTGCTCAACGGCTCGATCGTGCTGCTGATCGGCGCCTTCGCCATCGGCTGGATCACCGGCCCCCAGGGGCTGGCCGAAATCGAAAGCTTCATCGTCGCGCCCTTCAAGGGCGTGCTCTGCCTGTTCCTGCTGGACATGGGGCTGGTCGCGGGCCGCAACCTGCGCAACAGCGGGGGCGTGATCACGCCGGGGCTGCTGGCCTTCGGGGTGTCATGCCGCCCATCGGCGCCGCCTTCGGGCTGGCCGCGGGGTTCGCGCTGGGGCTCAGCCCGGGCGGCGTGGTGCTGATGATGACGCTGGCGGCCTCGGCCTCCTATATCGCGGTCGCTGCGGCGATGCGGGTGGCGCTGCCAGAGGCGAAGCCCTCGATCTACGTGACGCTGTCGTTCGGGATCACCTTCCCCTTCAACCTGACGCCGGGCATCCCGCCCTACCTTGCCGCGGCCCGGCTTGCGACCGGAGGTTAGGCCCATGCAGACCCATGCCGCGAAACGGGTAGAGATCATCATCGAGGCGCCGATGGAACGCCGCCTGACCGCCGCGCTGCGCGAGGCGGGCGTCACCGGCTATACCGTGCTGCCGGTTCTCGGCGGCATCGGCCGGTCGGGCGAGTGGAGCCGAGAGGGACAGGTGGGGCGCGCGGGCGGCATGGTCGCCGTCGTCTGCCTGATCCGGCCCGAACGGCAGGACGCGCTGCTCGACGCCGCCTTCGCCGTGGTCGAGCGCCATATCGGCGTCGTCTCGGTCACCGATTGCCAGGTGCTGCGCGCCGAACGGTTTTGACCCGCGCGCCAACCCGGACCGGGTCCGCGCGCGGCGCGGCTCCGACAAAAGTCCGATGAAAGTCCGATGGAAATCCGATACGGGATTCCTATTGCAGAACCTTGCCCTCGGGCCAGGTCATCCGCTGGGTCACCCCGACCTCCCGCACCGCGTCGGGGGCCAGATCGAAGCGCCATTCCAGCACGCCGCGCCGGTCGTCCAGATCGGTCCCGGCGGGCGGCGGATCGGCGCTCCAGGTGATCTTCAGATCCTCCTGTTCGGAATAGGGCACCCGGT
>NZ_DSDD01000403.1:0-3966 GCF_011048875.1 Rhodovulum sp. | reverse complement strand
GGTGGCGAGGATGCCGCCCCAGATCGCGGCATCCGACAGGCCCACGCCCTCGATATCGCGGATCAGGTCGGGCATCACCGGCAGGATCAGCCCGATCCCGATGGCATCGAGGATCAGCGTGATAAGGATGAAGATGATCGGCAGGCGGGTCTTGGGCTGGCTCATGGGGCGCGCGTCCAGGCATTGGATGACAAAGGCTTAGCCGTGAGAGGCGCGCGCGGCAAAGCGTTTTGCGCAGGATTCAGCCGGGCCGCAGCCCCAGGATCGCGCGTGCCTCGCCCCAGGTGGCGACGGGGCGGTGGTATTTCTCGCAAAGCTCGACCGCCCGGCGCACCAGCGCGGCGTTCGAGGGGGCAAGCCGGTCGCGGTCCAGCCGCACATTGTCCTCGAGCCCCGTGCGGGTATGGCCGCCCGCGGCGATGGACCATTCGTTCACCTCGATCTGGTGCCGCCCGATGCCCGCGCCGCACCATTCGGCATCGGGGGCGAGCCGCTTCAGCGTCTCGATGTAGAAATCGAAACTCGGCCTGTCGGCGGGCATCGCGTTCTTCACGCCCATCACGAACTGGACGTAAAGCGGCCTTGCCAGCCGCCCGTCCCCGGTCATCTTCACCGCCTGGAAGATATGGGACAGGTCGAAAGCCTCGATTTCCGGCTTCACATCGTATTTGTGCATTTCCGAGGCCAGGAAATCGACCAGATCGGGCGGATTCTCGTAGACCCGTGTTGGAAAATTGTTAGAGCCGACCGCCAGCGAGGCCATGTCCGGGCGCAGCGGCAGCATGCCCCCCCGCGCCGCGCCCGCGCCGGAGCGGCCGCCGGTGGACAATTGCACGATCATGCCGGGGCAATGCGTGTGAATGCCCTCCATCAGGCGGGCGAAACGCTCGGGGTCCGAGGTCGGCGTCTGGTCGTCGTTGCGGACATGGCAATGCGCGATGGACGCGCCCGCCTCGAAGCTTTCGTGGATGCTTTCGATCTGTTCGGCGACGGTGATGGGAACCGCCGGGTTGTCCTCCTTGCGGGGGACGGATCCGGTGATGGCGACGCAGATGATGCAGGGTTTGGTCATGTCGTTTCGGCAATCCGGTTCAGAATGTCGGCCAGTCTGTCGGGCTGGGCGAAGAAGGGCGAGTGGCCGCACTCCATGTCATGGAGATGGGCAATTGGCCAGTCCCGGGTCATGTCGCGCTGGGCCTCGGGCGGGATGATGCGGTCGGCGGTGCAGCGGATGTAATGGCGCGCCAGACCGGGCGGCAGGGCGGCGGCCGGTTCGGTGCCGGGTGCGGTCGGCTGCGGGGTCAGGCGGGCGCGGGCATAATCCGCGGTGCCGGGCGGGCAGTCATGGTAGAAATAGGCATCAAGCGTCTCGTCGCGGAAGGTCGAGGTCTTGCGGTCGGGGCTCAGCCGCATCGCCGCCATCAGGTTCGCGCAGCCATGGCGCGCCCTCAGATCGCGCGCGGACTCGCCCTCGCGCGGCGCCCATGCGGCCAGATAGACAAGGGCCGCAATCCGCTCAGGCGCGGCGGCGGCCGCTGCGGTGATCGTGATGCCGCCCAGCGAATGGCCGACAAGGATCGTCGGGCCATCAATCGTCGCCAGCACCGCGTCGCGACAGGCGGCCAGCGTCACGGCCTCGGGCGGCGTCGGATCCGCCCCCGCAGAAGGCAGGTCGAGCGCGCGTGCCCCGTGGCCCGCCGCCTGAAGCCGGGGCAGGATGTCACGCCAGCACCAGGCGCCGTGGTTCGAGCCGTGGACAAGCAGGAATTCTGCCATTATCAGACCCCAAAAAGGGTATTTGCCCCCTCGAAATGTTGGAAAAGTGAAAGTCTGGCGCAGGGCCGCGCGGCATCCAGGCGGTCAGACATGGCCTGTCTCCTTGAGGAATGCGGTCAGGATCTCGGCATAGTCGCCGGGTTTCTCGACGCAGGGCAGATGGCCCGCGCCGCGGATCAGCTGGAAGCGCGAGCCCTTGATCAGCGCCGCCGTCTCGCGCACCAGATCGGGCGGGGTCGAGCCGTCCGCGCTGCCCGCGATGGCCAGCGTCGGCAGGCTCAGCCCCGAGGTCGGCGTGTAGAAATCCGTGCCCGAGATCGCCGCGCAGCAGCCCAGATAGCCCTCGACCGGCTGGCGTGTCAGCATGTGGCGCCAGAGCGCGCAATCGGGGCTTTCGCGGTAGGGGCGCGCGAACCAGCGCTCCATCGTGGCATCGGCCAGCGCCGCGATCCCGCCCGCGCGGATGGCCGCCATGCGCTCGGCCCAGATCGCAGGGGTGCCGATCCTGGCCGCGCTGTTCGACAGCACCAGCGCGCGCACCTGATCCAGCCGCTTGACCGCCAGACCCTGCGCCACCATCCCGCCGATCGAGAGGCCGACGAAAACGCAGTCGGTCGCGCCGAGAAACTCCAGCAGCCGCTCGGCATCGCGCACCAGCGCGCCCATGGAATAAGGCCCCGGCGGGCAGGCGGACAGACCGTGCCCGCGCATGTCGTAGCGGATCGCGCGCAGGCCCGCGGGCAGCAGCGCCACCACCTCGTCCCAGATGCGCAGATCGGTGCCCAGCGCATTCGCGAAGACCACCGGCGCGCCGTCCGGGTCGCCATCCTCACGGAAATGCAGGGCCACGTCGCCCAGATCGGCAATCCGCATCGGCACCTCCTGTCCTGTCCGGCCGCGGCGCAGCATGGCCCGCGCGCCGGGGGGCGTCAATCAGACCAGCCGGACATGCGCCATGATCTGGCCGTGATCCGAGGCGCGGATATTGCCCGGCGCCTCGGGATGGGTGCCGTCGGTGATGTGGTCGTTATAGACGCCGAAATGGGTCATCTCGCCGATGCGGCCGGGCCAGTCGGGGTGGAAATGGCGCGACAGGAGGATCGCATCGAAGGATTCGAAGACGCCGCCGAAGGCGTTGGTATAGGCCATGTCGCGCAGGGATTTGCGGATGAAGAGCCGCTCGGCCGAATGGAGCCGCACCCGTTCGACGGCTTCGGTTATCGCGGCCGCCTCGGCCTCGGAATAGTGGTCGTCCGCCGATTTCGCGTCGTGGCGGCGCAGCCAGGTGTAATCGGTGAAGGGCCGTTCGCCCGCGATGATCTGTTGCGTGGCCGATTGCGGGGTGGCGTTCAGATCGCCCAGCACCGCCACGGGGTTGCCGGCCTCAAGCTCGTCCACCACCAGCTTGCGCAGCACCCAGGCCTCGGCCATCCGGCGCAGCGAGGCGCGCAGGAGGCCCAGCGCCCGGCCCGCGGCGTCGTAATGCGACAGGTCCACCTCGGGCGAGAAGCGCGCGCCCCTGGGGCGGACGAATTCGCCCATGCGCGATCTGAGATGCAGGTTGAAGACGGTCAGCACATGGCTGCCGACGGGCACGCGCACCTTCAGGATCGGGCGCGTCAGCCGGTTCAGGACATACCGGCCCGCATCGCCGCCGCCCAGATGGTTGAACGGGATCTCCAGCGGCGGGTCGAGTCGCTGGATCGAGACCGGCTGCCCGGCAAAGCCGAAGCGCGACAGGATCGCCAGCCCCGGCCGCCGCTCTCCCGGGCCGGAATCGGCGAGGTTGGGGGCAAAGGCCAGATCGGCCTCGGCATAGGGGCGGCGGTGGGGCGCGCGCGCATCGGCCTCGGCGATGACCTCGCGCAGGGCCTCGGGGTCGATGATTTCCTGGAACGCCAGAATGTCGGAATCCATGCGGTTCAGCTGATCCGCCATCCAGGCCCGCTTGGCGGCGTAATCCTCTGGGGAATAACGCTCGAACCGCTGGTATTCCTGATCCGGCCCGATCAGGTTCTGGGCGTTGAATGTTGCGATTCTGAAAGTCGTCATTGCATCTCTCCGCTTTGGCGAAGCGCCATCCGGAAGGTTTCGGCCGCCACATTGCCGCCCGATCCGATCACGATCACCGCGTCGCCTGTCACCGCGTCGCCGTGAAACAATGCCGCGGCCAGCGCGACCGCGCCGCCG
>NZ_DSDD01000244.1:0-3967 GCF_011048875.1 Rhodovulum sp. | reverse complement strand
GCCACGTGGCGGCCCATCTCACCGCTGTCGCGCGCGCAATCCGCATCCTGCGGCCCGCTGCACTGGCCGACATACCCTCATCCAGAACGGCCACAAACCGCTGACGCAAATCCGAAGAATACGGTTTCCCCATCCATGCCGCCTCCTTCCCGGCAGTCAGCATGAATCAGAAATCACCCCGGATGTGAATCCCAAAGATTCAACTTGGTCGCGGTCGACTCTAGCCCGCCCCGGACGGAAGCGTCGCGGGGGCGGGGGCGTCGGGCAGCCCACGCGCGGCCGCGCGTCACCTGTGCTGCCATGACACGGGCGACGAAATCGGCCGGGGCGTCGGTGAGTCCCGCCGCTTCGCCCCCGGGGTGCCCGACGGGCCGAAAGGCTCAGGCGGCGGGCTTGCCGTACAGGTCTTCGGCGCGGGCCTCGAAGGCGCGCACGATCCGCAGCATCGCCTCGTTGAACACCACGCCGATCACGCCCTGCAACACGCGATTCTTGAACTCGAAATCGACGAAGAACTCGACCTTGCAGCGGCCCTCGGCGACGTCCTCGAAATGCCAGTAGGATTTCAGGTACCTGAACGGCCCGTCCAGATACTCGGTGTCGATCCTGTAGAGGCTGGGCCACAGCGTCACGCGGCTGCCGAAGCGTTCGCGGAACACCTTGAAAGAAATCACCAGATCGGCCTCCATCAACTCGTGATCGCCGAAATCCGTGCGCCGACGGATGCGCGCGGCGGCCGTCCAGGGCAGGAATTCGGGGTAGGCGGCGACATCGGCCACCAGATCATACATCTGCTGCGCCGAATAGGGCATCTCGCGGTTTTCGGAATGTCTGGGCATGATCCCGTTTGTCTGCTGACAGTGGGCAGTCGTTTCTGCTAGTGAGCGGCCGAAATCAAGGGGGAAGGCATGGGCGAGCGACCCTATGTCATAGACGAGATGCTGTCGGCCAAGACGATCGCCGCCCGCGTCGAGGCGCTGGCGGCCGAGATCACGCGCCATTTCTCCGATACCGACAAGCTGGTGGTGGTGGGGCTGCTGCGCGGATCCTTCGTGTTCATCGCCGATCTGGTGCGCGAATTGCGGCTGCCGGTCGAGGTCGATTTCATCGAGACCTCGTCCTATGGCAGCGGCATGGAAAGCTCGCGCGAGGTGCGCATCCTCAAGGATCTGCGCGGCAAGATCGAGGGGCGCGACGTGCTGGTGGTCGAGGATATCGTCGACACCGGGCACACGCTTGCGCATGTGCTGCACCTGCTGGCCGCGAAAAAGCCCCGGCGGCTGGAATCCTGCGCGCTGCTGGACAAGCCCTCGCGGCGCGAGGTCGAAGTGCGGGCAAGCTGGGTAGGCTTCGAGATCCCCGACCGCTTCGTGGTGGGCTATGGCATCGACTTTGCCCAGCGCAACCGCAACCTGCCCTATATCGGATCGGTCCGGTTCGAGGAATGAACCTGCTGTGGCTTCTGCGTGCGAAACGCTGGGCGCAACACCCGCCCAGCGCGTCGCGCGTGCGGCTGGTGCTGGGGGTGGTCGCGCTTTGCCTGCTGCTGGTGCTGGTCGAATGGCTGGTCGGCTGGCCCGAGGCGCTGACGGTCAGTTCAGGTGCGCGCGGCGCCTTGGCCCCCTGAGCGGGGCGCTCAAATCGGTATACGGGGCGGCAAAGGGGCGGGACCACCACGACCGTAAGGGCAGCTCATTCCCGAGGACCTGTTCATACAGGTGGGCGCCAGGTAACCGGGCCAGGACCCGGACAGAGCCAGCTCCCTCGGATTTGCTTAAGGCCACCGGAATTTGACCCCAGCACGGGAAGGGCAGAACCCGCCTTCGATCACAGATAGGGCAGGGCGGGGATGGCTGCAAGGCTTGCCACCTGTTCATGGATTGTTCATCCTGCCTCCATGCCAAGCGTCCCGCCCCGACCGCCTGCCGCGCTGGCGCCCGGCCAGCTGATCGCCCGCGGCGTCAGCCGGCACCTGCGCGATCTGGGCTTTGCCTGTGTCGAGGAACTGGTGCCCACGGCCGGGCTGCGCGTCGATGTGATGGCGCTTGGGCCGAAGGGCGAAGTCTGGATCGTCGAATGCAAGTCGTGTCGGGCCGATTTCGCCGCGGATCGCAAGTGGCAGGGCTATCTCGACTGGTGCGACCGCTTCTTCTGGGCGGTGGACGAGGCGTTCCCGCGGGACCTGTTGCCGCCCGGCACTGGCTTGATCTTGGCCGATGCCTACGGCGCCGAGATCCTGCGCGAGGGCCCCGAGACAAGGCTGGCGGGCGCACGGCGCAAGGCGGTCATGCAGAGATTCGCCCGCCACGCGGCGTTGCGGTTGCAGGCGCTGCGCGACCCGGGCCTCAGCCCCTAGGGCGGTCCTTCTTGCCCGGTTTGGCGGCCTTCTCGCCGATGGTGCGGGCCTGTGCGGCGGCGGCGCGGATTTCCTCGGCGATCTCCTCGGCCTCGTCGGGGTCGAAATCCATCGGCAGGTCGACACCCTCGCCCTCGACATAGAACCGCACCATGCCAAGGCTCGTCGGCCCGATCTGCAAATTCGCGGCGAGTTCGCTTTCCTTGTCGATGCCCATGGCAGCCCCTCGGAATGGTCAGGGTCCTGCGTTAGCCTGTCGCCCCCACGCTGACAAGAGGCGTGCGGCGCAGGCAAAAGCCGCCCCGATCCGGCAACGGGGCTTGCATTGCGCCACGACGGGCGTTAAATCGCGCTTCAGTGCCGCCTTAGCTCAGTTGGTTAGAGCGCTGGATTGTGGATCCAGAGGTCCCCCGTTCAAGCCGGGGAGGCGGTACCACGCATCTCCCCGTTATGTCGTCCTTCGACGACGGCGATTTTAACCGCCGGAGCGGCGGGCTGCGGCCGGTTGGCATTGGCCGGACCCGGCAGAGCATCGAGCACATGGAAAGCCCTGTCGCCGACCTTGCTCCGTTTGCTGGAAAGGTCGGGAACCGGCATCGCGGTCTCGATGATATGCGCGGCGCTCGCGCAGATCCTGTCCGGCGTGGCCCGGTCTTGAGCAGAGGGAGGGGCGATGTGCCGCCCGGAGGCATGCGCCCCGCGGGGCGGCCCCCCAAGCCCCATCTTCCGCACATGGCCGTCGCTTTTCCGCAAACGGGCTTGTCGTCAGCCTCGCCGATAGCGCGCTCGCCGATGATCCGTCTTCATGGACCGGGCCCCGGCGTCTTGACGAATGCCGTCCCTTTCCAGTCCGACCGAGATGGCCAGCCGCGCGGCTTCGCACGACCGTTATCGGTCCAGTTGGACATCTGTATTGGTAAATTCTGGAGCGGGCGATGAGATTCGAACTCACGACCCTTACCTTGGCAAGGTAATGCTCTACCCCTGAGCTACGCCCGCGTCCATTGGGTAAGGCCTGATTTATAAACTCCGCTGGGGGGCTGCAAGCGGAAAATTCCGCTTGCAGGGGTTTTTTCGAATGGCACCGGATACAGATGCCCGCCGCTGCCCTGATGGGACGCATTCAGCGCGCGCGTCGCAGCGTGTAGAGCAGGATGAGCGCCACGCCGATCAGGGGCAGGCCGGCCGGCAGAGGCACAACCGTCATCGTGGCGTCCTTGTCGGAGGCGCTTGTCCGGGTGATCGCGAACTCGGCCTCGTAGCCCGAGAAATCGCAGATGCCGTCCGGCAGGCCCGGGAAAGCCGGGGTTCCGCCCGGGCCGCATGCCTTGGGACGATAGCTCCCGGCTTCGGCCACATAGGAGATCCTGTTTCGGCTGGGGCTGATCGTGAGCCCGCGATCCGGGGCGATGCCGAACCAGGCGGAATCGGCCAGGCCGGTGACAGGATCGGGCGCGCCGACATTGCTCAGCATGCCGCATTCATGTCCGTTGATCGAACAGGCGGGGGCGATGCTGTGGCCATCGCCGAGCGTGAGGCTGACCTTCACGCGCGCGCCGGGCGCGAGGCCCGCAAAAAGGGCGCCCAGACTGGCGGGCATCGTCCAGTCGG
>NZ_DSDD01000412.1:0-3982 GCF_011048875.1 Rhodovulum sp. | reverse complement strand
TTCACGCTCTGGCGCGAGCGACAGCGCGCATGACGGCCCCTCACCGCGCCTTCAACTCCTGTGACAGCCGGATCGGTTCGGTCCGGCCCGATAGCCGCGCGCGGTAAACGGGCAAAGATTCCGCCACCCGCATGACGTAATTGCGTGTTTCGCGGAAGGGGATCAGCTCGACCCAGTCCACCACATCGACCCCGGCCGAACGCGGGTCGCCATGTTCGGTGACCCAGGCGCGAGCGCGGTTCGGCCCGGCATTATAGGACGCCGCGACCAGCACCGGGTTGAGGCCGAACGCCTCTACCAGATGGGCCAGATAGGCCGCCCCCAGCCGCGCATTATAGGCCGGGTCCGAGGTCAGCGCCTTGCTGGAATAGCGCATGCCCAGCCGCCCGGCCATCGCCTCGGCGGTGCCGGGCATGACCTGCATCAGCCCGCGCGCCCCGGCCGGGCTGACGGCCGCCGGATTGAACTCGCTTTCGCGCCGGGCGATCGCCTTGACCAGTTCGGTCGGAACGGGATGTTTCGCCCGCGCCAGATCGGTGAGCGGGAAATAGGCTGCCACCATCACGTTGCCCTGCCCCGCCGCCACCTTGGCGATCCTGAGCGCGACGTGATGATCGCCCAGCCGCAGCGCCAGCCCGGCCAACTGGCGCTGGCCCCTGGGACCGGCGGTTTCGGCCAGATGGGTCAGGAACATCTCGGTCAGCGCGCGCTCGCCCGCCTCGTGGAACATCAGCGCCGCGCGCAGGACCGAACCGTTCGCCCAGGGCGCGTCGCGCCAGTCCGGATAGGTCTCGTTGCCGACAAGGGCGGGGTCCATCGGCAGGCCCGCACGCTCGGCGGCAAGCAGCCCGTAATAGGTTGTCTGATGCGCCCCCGCCCTGGAATACGCGGCCTTCGCCTCTTGCGGCCGGCCCAGCGCCTCGAGCGCCCGGCCCTGCCAGTAGCCCGCGCGCGCCAGGCTGATCGGCGACCCGACCCTGGCTTCAAGGGTGCGGAAATGGCCCAGCGCGGCGTCGGGCTTGTTCAGATAGCGAAGCGCGATGAAACCCGCCAGCCATTCCAGATCGGCGAAATCCGCCCCGCCGCCCAGATGGTGGCGCGCGGCCATCCGGTAGGCGCGCGCCGGATCACCGTCGCGCAGCAACTGCCGGACAAACGCACGCCGCGCGCCTGCCCATTCCTCGGGCTTTCCCAGCGCCGCAGCCGAGCCACTGCGCTCCTCGATCAGCGCAATCGCGTCCGCCGTGCGTTCCTTGCGCTGGCGCCAGCCGAACCGCTCATGCGCCAGACCCGGATCGTTGCTCAGCGCCGCGGGCACCCGCGCGATCAGCGCATCCACCCCGGGCGCATCCTCGCGCAGCGCCATCCGCGCCTCGGCCAGCGCCTTCCAGCCCGCGGGCACCAACGGCAGCATGCGCCGGGCCGAGACGAAATGCCCCTGCCACAGCATCTCGTCCAGCCGCGCGACATGGTGCTCGGCCAGGTGATCGCGGAACCGCGACAACAGTTCGTCCTGCGCCCCTTCGGACAGCGGCAGCGTGCGCCAGGCGCGCAGCGCCAGCGCGCGGGCCTCGGCAATCTCGCCGCGCGCGGCATGGGCCTGCACCAGCCGCAATGCGCCCGCGCCGGTCGTTGGTGCGGCACCGCGGAAATAGGCGATCACCCGGTCGGGATGGGCATCGGCGGGGATCTTCGCCTCGCCCTCGGCGCGCAGGCGGGCCAGGCCCGGCCAGTCGGGATTGCGCGCGGTGAAATCGAGGTAATCGGCAAATTCCCCCTGCCCAGCCCTGAGCCAGCGCCAGGTGACGATGTCGCGCGCGACGGGGCCGGCGGGTGCGGCCTGTGCCCAGGCGGCCTCCCAGCGGTCGGCACGGACCTCGGTCATGGCCCGCGCAAGCGGCGAGGCGGCGCTGGCCACGGTCGGGACGGCAAGGGCGATCAGAAGGCTAAGGGTGGTCAGGCGCATCGGGGTGCCGGGCTTCTCGGGTTCGGAGCGAACGGTGTCACGGCGCGATCCCAAGCTGCAATTCACAAACTTGGCAAGCTCTCCGTCGCGCTATAGGGTCCGGCGCGCCATGCCGGGCACGACTCGCCCGCAACGGCCAACCAAGGACATTCACGGAAACAAGAGGAGCGTGTCATGATTCAAGGGTCCCTTCCCGCCCTGGTGACGCCGTTCAAGGACGGCGCGCTGGATCTCGACACGCTCAAACGGCTGGTCGAGTGGCATCTCGACGAGGGCAGCCACGGCTTCGTGCCGGTCGGCACCACTGGCGAAAGCCCGACGTTGTCGCATTCCGAACATGAACAGGTGATCGAGGCGGTCGCGCAGGCCGTCGATGGCCGCGCGCCCGTGATCGCCGGGGCCGGGTCGAACAACACCGTCGAGGCGATCCGCTTCCTGCAACATGCCGAGCGCGTGGGCGCGAACGCCGCGCTGGTGGTTACGCCCTATTACAACAAGCCGACCCAGGCGGGCATGATCGCGCATTTCACCGCGCTGCACGACTGCTGCACGCTGCCGATCATCATCTACAACATTCCCGGCCGGTCGGCCGTCGACATGATGCCCGAAACGATGGGCGAACTGGCGAAGCTGCCGCGCATCATCGGGGTCAAGGACGCCACCGGCGATCTGTCGCGCGTGCCGAAGCAGCGGATCACCTGCGGGCCGGATTTCCTGCAATTGTCGGGCGAGGATGGAACCGCGCTGGGCTTCAACGCGCATGGCGGGCGGGGCTGCATCTCGGTCACGGCGAATGTGGCGCCCCGCCTGTGCGCCGAGTTCCAGGAGGCAACGCTTGCGGGCGATTACGGCAAGGCGCTGGAGATCCAGGACCGCCTGATGCCGC
The DNA here is from genome assembly GCF_011048875.1 of Rhodovulum sp. Classification (NCBI taxonomy): domain Bacteria; kingdom Pseudomonadati; phylum Pseudomonadota; class Alphaproteobacteria; order Rhodobacterales; family Paracoccaceae; genus Rhodovulum; species Rhodovulum sp. Next base: position 1,130 of record NZ_DSDD01000412.1, on the reverse strand, counting down.
TGCATATCGCGATCTTTCTCGAACCGGGCGTTGCAGGCGCGAAATATGCGCTTTCGCGGCTTGGCAAATGCGAGAACGAGGTCCGCTCTCCGCTTGTCGGTGTGACCAAGGCCACCGCCGCGAAGATCGACGCGGCGATGCGCCATGCAGGGCTGTTGAACTAGGCATGGCGGGCGCGTTGCGTTCCGGCGAGGTCGCGCTTGAAGGCGCGCCTGACCCCGACGGCCCGCGCCTGCGCCTGATCGGACGCATCCGGTCGCCCTGGGGACCGGATGACTGCCCAAAGAACATCGCCCGGGCGCGCGAAACGGGGCGCGGGGCGACCGTCGAGCTTGACCCGCTTTTCGCGCCCGCGCTGTCGGGGCTGGTGGTCGGGCAGCCGGTGATCCTGCTTTACTGGATGGACCGGGCGCGGCGCGACCTGCTTACCCAGGCGCCGCGCCATGTCGAGGCGCCGCGCGGCACCTTCGCGCTGCGCTCGCCGAACCGGCCGAACATGATATCCCAGGCGACGGTGCGGATCACCGCTCTTGACCCCGAACGCGCTTCGTTCGGGATCGACGCCATCGACTGCTTCGACGGCACACCGCTTCTCGACATCAAGCCCTGGCTTGCCACCATCGACATGCCGCCCGGCGATGCCGGATAGCCGCCTTTCGCGATGCGCCGCCAAGGCGAAGCCGGTCACTGCACCGTCACGCTGACCGGTTCGGACATCACCGGCGGCTCATGCGGCAGGTGCGCGGCATCGCCCAGCAGCAGCCAGAGCGTATGCGCGCCAGCGGGCAGGTCCAGCGTGACCTCGGTCTGGCCACCGCCGAAATGGATATGGTTGTCGTCGGCGGGCACCGCGACCGAGAAATCATAGCCCTCCTGAGGCACATTGATGATCAGGTGGTGATGGCCGGTGCCCATGTGGTCGACTCCGGCCGGAGCAACCCCCATCCCATCGAGGCCAAAACGGATCGTCACCGGGTTCGATACGGTTACACCCTCTTCTGGCGCGATAATATAGGCGCGCGCGCCCTCTGGCGCAGGCGTACGGTCCTGGGCCGCGGCGGGCAGGGCCAGCGCAGCGGCAAGCAGAAGGCTGGCGAAACGGATGGACGGAACGGCGATCATGGTCGGAC
>NZ_DSDD01000494.1:0-4010 GCF_011048875.1 Rhodovulum sp. | reverse complement strand
GGTCCGGTGCGACAGATCCTCCGACGCCCCGCCGATCTCCTCGGCCCGGGCATGGATCTCGGTGGCGTTCTCCTCGATCGAGGCCAGCATCTCGTTCAGCGTCACGACCGTCGCGTTGAAATCGGCCCGCAGCCCTTCGTAATCGGCGGGGAAAGGCGTCTCGATCAGATGGGTCAGATCGCCTGAGGCAAGACGTTCCAGCCCGCCGCGCAGGGTCTGGACCGCCCCGGCGCCCTCTGCTGGCGTTGCCGTGCCTCTGCGTCGAGAAGGCGGGCCGCGGCGAGTTTCTCGCGAAACTCATCCGCGCTGCGGGTGATCGCGCCGATCTCGTCCCGGCGGTCTGCATGGGGCACCCCGGTGTCCAGATCGCCGCCCGCCATGCGTTCGACTGCCTGCCCAAGGACGGGACGTGGCCGGAACAGGACGGTCAGCAGCCCCAGCAGCAGCCCCACGCCCAGCGTGATCAGCAGCGTCGACGCGATCAGGCCGGTACGCCGTTGCGCGGCAGTCGCGCTGTCGATCCGGCTCCGGTCGATGCCGAGATAGAAGATCCCCAGAACCTCGCCCGCGGAGGAGACGATGGGCTGATAGAGGGTGAGGTAGGGCTTGCCCAGGATCGTCGCCGCGCCGGAACAGGCCTGCCCCTGCAGCATCGCGGCATGGACGGGATTGTCGCGCCCCAGCACTGTGCCGACCGCGCGGGTGCCATCGTCCTTGCGGATGTTGGTGGCGACGCGCACGAACTCTTGCCGGGCCGCGTCCCGGGCGAAGAGCGTCGCGGTCTTGCCCGAGATTGCACCGGCGCGGTCGATGGCCGCGTGATCCTCAAGCACGGGAATCCGGTCCCAGGTGACCCGTTACACGGTGCCGTCCGCGGCGGTCGAAACCTCGAGCCCGTCGAAGCCGGACCGGAACTGGTCGACGACGATTCGCAGCAAGGTCGCCTGGCGGCCGAGCGCCGCCTCATGCATCGCCTGCGCGGATTGGTGCAGCAGAATCGCCGACTGGGCGATGCAGCGCGCAAGAAACAGAAAACCGGTGCCCAGCGCCAGCAGGGCCTTCAGCGAGAGATGTTTGTGCAGCATTCCTGATCCTTGCGACAGCGTCCGGCGCCGTCATGTCTTCCGGAGGTTGAGTTCCCATGGAAATCCGGCCTGAATTGGCTGGTGACGCGGCAACCGCGCGTCATCGGCGCCAGGCCGGAGCCGGTGACGGAAGGGTCAGCCGGACCGCCCCGCGCAGGGGATCACGTCGACCTTGTGCGAGGTCGTGTGGGTGCCTTCGGACCTGAGCGAGCCGCGGACCGGCGCGTCATCGGCGTAATCGCGTCCGATGGCGACGGCGACATGATCAGCGCCCACCAGCAGGTTGTTGGTCGGATCGATCTCGATCCAGCCGGTTTCGGCGCCGCACCAGGCACGCACCCAGGCATGCATCGCGTCCGCGCCTTCCAGCCGGGGCTGGCCCGGCGGGGGCCTTGTGCGCAGGAAGCCGCTGACATAGCCCGCCGGAATGCCGACCGCCCGCAGCGCGGCGATCGTGACATGGCTGATGTCCTGGCAGACGCCGCGGCGTGCCTCGAAGGCCGCGATGGGCGGGGTCGTGACCTCGGTGGCCTCGGGGTCGAACTCGAACCTTTCATGCAGTTCGTGCGCGATGGTGCGGGTCGCGGCCAGCGCCGACAGCATCTGGTCGGCCCGTTCCCGCGCGCGCCCCATGGTCAGGAAGCGCCATCCGGCAAAGCGGAACATGTTGTCATGCACGAACCCGGCAGAACCCGCGAGCTTGCGCCACGGCTCGGTCATCCGCCGCGCGGCCTCGTCGCCCGGGCGCACCCGGTTGAACATGCCGCGCGCGGTAAAGGCCAGATCGGTCAGCGCGTGCCAGCCATCGGTCGAGAACCGGTCGCGCACCTTGCCCGCGCAGCCCTGCGCGGCATCGAAGAGTTCCAGAACGGCCATGGGCACCGGCTCGTCCGGATCGACGCCGAAGCCTTCGAGATAGCGTTCCAGATGGTCGATCAGCGGCATCTCGCGATGGCTGACCTCCTCGAGCCGCAGGTGATAGGCGCGCAGTTCGCGCACCCGCGCCTCGGCCCGTTCGTTCGACATAGCGGCCCAGCCAGTAGAGATTGTCCGCCGCGCGGCTTGGCAGCACGCCCGGCAGGCGGCGCACGAAGGGGCCGTCCTGCCGCAAGGAAAGGCTTTCGGCAATCACGGGGGCGTCGCTGACCACCCAGACATCGGCAACCGAACCGCCATTCTTCATCGACAGCGCCGTCGGATCCTCGGTGCGCCCGATCCTGGCATAGCCGCCCGGCATCACGGTCCAGCCCTCGGGGGTTCGCGCCAGGAAGACCCGGATCAGCGCCGGCCGCGGCACCAGGTCGGTGCCGATCATCGCAGGCGTGGTGGACAGCGTAACCGCCTCCTGCCCGACCAGGTTGGCGCCATCCGTCTCGAGCCAGTCGCCGATGGGCTTTTGCGCAGAGCCGCGGAAATCGCCGCCCAGTGCGGTCAGGGCATCGACCTCGAAGGGCAGATCGGTCGACAGCGCCCGCCCGATCATCATGCGTTGCAGGTTGTCGTAGACGAATCCCCGCTCGGCCGTCTGTCCGCACCACCAGGTCACGATATTGGAGATCTTCAGCGGCTGGCCGGTCAGCCGTTCGCAGATCCGCGGCAGGAAGGCCATCATCGCGCGGGCCTCGAGCACGCCTGAGCCGAAGCAGTTCAGCATGGTCAGTTCCCGCGCGCGCAGTGCGGCGACCATGCCCGGCGTGCCCAGCGCCGAGCTTTCGTCCAGTTCCAGCGGATCGGCAAAGCGCGAATCGAGCCGCCGCCACAGCATGCTGCCCGGTTGCAGCCCGTCGATGGTGCGCACCTTAAGCCTGCCCTGTTCGGCCTTGAGATCCTCGCATTCCAGCAGCGGGAAGCCCAGACAGCGCGCCATATGGGCATGCTCGAAATAGGTATCGGTATGCTGGCCCGGCGTCAGGATCGCCACCCGGCTGTCGGTTTCGCCCCACAGCCCGTTCATCGCGTCGCGAAACGCCCGGAATAACCCGGCCAGACGGCGGACATTGGCGTTGGGAAAGAGGTCGGGAAAGACCCGGGCCGTGGCCATCCGGTTTTCCAGCGCGAAACCCGAGCCGGAGGGCGCCTGCGTCCGGTCGCCCAGCACCAGCCAGGATCCGTCCGGCGAGCGGTCGACCTCGAAGGCCAGGAAATGCAGGAAATGGCCTGTGGGGTCCGTCAACCCGCGGGCAAAGACGCGGGCGATGCGGGCGCGTTCCTCGGGGCCTTTCAGTTTCGAGTTCTCGGGCGTGACATTCTCGGGCGGGCTGCCTTCCTTGATGATCCATTCGGCGGGAGCCTCGCAGGCGGGCAGTACCATCTCGGGTTCGATCCCCAACCGCCCGGCGATCCCCTTCAGCAGCCTGTCGGTCTCCTCGGGCCCCGCCCCGGTCTGCGCCGTTTCCTCGGCGGTGAGGTCCGGGTTCTTTCAGATCGGCTTGCCGTCGTGGCGCCAGTAGAGCGAGAACGTCCAGCGCGGCAGTGTCTCGCCCGGATACCACTTGCCCTGCCCGTAATGCAGGAAGCCGCCGGGCACGAACCGGTCGCGCAGCCGCCGGATCAACTGGTCGGCCAGCCCGCACTTCATCGGGCCGACAGCGGCAATGTTCCATTCCTCCGATTCGAAATCGTCGATCGACACGAAGGTGGGTTCCCCCCCCATCGTCAGCCGCATGTCACCGGCCTTGATCGCGGCATCGACCTGATGGCCGAGCGCGTCGAGCGCCTGCCATGGCTCGTCCGAAAAGGGCTTGGTGATGCGGGGATGTTCGGCGGTGCGGTGCACCTCCATCTGAAAGGTGGAATCGACCTCGGCGGGACTGGCCATGCCGGTGATCGGCGCGGCGTTGCGGTAATGCGGCGTCGCGGCCAGCGGCACATGGCTTTCGCCGGTCAGAAGCCCGCTGGTCGGGTCCAGCCCGGTCCAGCCCGCGC
>NZ_DSDD01000062.1:0-4021 GCF_011048875.1 Rhodovulum sp. | reverse complement strand
GTTCCCCCGACCTCAATCCGATCGAAATGGTCTTCGCCAGGCTCAAGGCCCTCGTGCGAAGCGCCGCCCCGAGATGCGCTGACAGCCTCTGCAGCGCCATCGCTTCCGCCCTGACCGCCTTCAACCCGAAGGAATGTGCGCGCTATCTCCGGCACGCAGGATATGCTTCAACTTGATCGGAAACAACTCTAGCGGCGCGTTGTGTCGCGCATATTACAGAAGCCCCTTGTGCGGGGCCCTGCCGCGGCCCCGCTTGCCTCAGGGCCGGTCAGCCGGTTCGCGTTCGGGATCGGGGGTGGCGGGATCGTGCGGGGTCCAGGCGTTCAGGCGGCCCATGCGGGCGGTCTTCTTGTGCTGGTGGCGGTCCATCCGGCGCAGCACATCGCGCAGGAAATGCAGGCCCTCGATCACATGCGGTCCCTTGTTCAGCATCACGCAATCGGCGCGCTGCGCCATCGCCGCATCGGTCGCCTCGGCGCGGCTGGCCACGCCCTCCTTCAGCAGCCCTTCCAGCACCTGGGTGGCCCAGACCACGGGCACACGCGCGGCCTCGCAGAGCCACAGGATTTCCTCCTGGACCTCGGACAGCCGGTCCAGCCCGATCTCGACGGCCAGATCGCCGCGCGCGATCATCACCGCGACCGGCAGCCGGGCGCCCGCGGCGACGATCAGCCAGGGCAGGTTCGCGACCGCAAGCGGCGTCTCGATCTTGAGCACCACCGCGGGAAGCGGTCGGTCCCCGGCGGCCTCGGTCAGCGCGGCGATCAGGTCGCGCACATCCCCGACCGTCTGCACGAAGGAGAAGCCGACGATATCGGCCAGATCCAGCACCGTGCCCAGATGGTCGCGATCCGCAGCGGTCAGGGCGGGCAGATCGAGGCTGCGGCCGGGCAGGTTGACGCCCTTGTCGGGCTTGAGCCGCCCGCCCTTGGCCCGGGCCTGGGTGACCTCAAGCTCGACCCGCGTGCCGTTGCGGGCCAGAACGCGCGCGCGCAGGACGCCATCGTCGATCCAGACCGTGTCGCCGGGGGCGAGCCGGTCAAGGATTTGCGGATGGGACAGGGTCGCGGTCAGGGGTTGGGTCCGGCCCCGGATCCCGGCGGGCAGGTCGGCGGCAAGCGCAAAGCGGTCGCCGGGATGCAGGCGAATCTTCTCGCGGCTGCTGACGGCGAGGATGCGCAGCTTGGGCCCGGCGAGGTCCATCATCAGCGGCACCCGCCGCCCGGCCGCGGTTGCTGCGGCCCGGATATTCGCCGCCATGCGTGCCCAGGCCTCGGGGCTGTCATGGGCGGTATTGATCCGCAGGCAATCGGCCCCGGCGGCCACGATTTCCTCGACCAGGAACGGGTCGTCGGCGGCCTCGGACGGCAGGGTGACCATCACCCGGGTCGAGGGGCTGTCCAGCCGGGCCGCGCCGAACAGCGCGTCGCGCCGCTCGGCCAGCAGGGCCTTGGCCGCGGTCAGCGTCCGGGCGGGGGGATGGCGGTGCCCCGGGACGTCGGCAAGGATCGCCAGCGTCGCCAGAACCGCGTCGATAGAGGCCAGCACATGCGCTTCGCAGCGGCCGAGCGAGGACAGACCCAGTGCGGCGAGCGGCGCCTGAAGCGGGCCCAGATCGATCTGGCGCAGCGCCAGCCAGGCCGCCAGATTGCTCATGCAGTCGAAGAAAACGCCATCACCGGGCGGCAGGGACCACTCGGTCAGCAGGCGGGCGGCGCGGTTCTCGACATCGGCGCGCAGTGCCGAGACGGCAGCATGCAAGCGCCGCGCCTCGTCCCGCCCGGCCGTCGCTTGCGTGTCGCTCTCGATCCTGGACATGGCCGGACTCCGAAATCTTCTCCGAGAGAAACCGGATTACGCGCGCGATGTGACGGAACGGTGACGGCCGCATGACAGCGTCCGTTGCGCCCGGCCAGAGGGGCAAGGTCGAATCTGTCGGGTGGGGGAAGGGGGGCAGAAGCCAAGGTGCGAACCGGGGGCGCAAGCCCGCGTCGCGCATCACGAACCGGGCAGGGTGGCCTTGCGGGATTTGGGGGCAACGGGCGCGGCGTCTCCCGCGGCTTGCCGTGCAAGGCGGGCCGCTTTCAGGGCGGCCGTCTTGTTCTGGCGTTCCTCGGCCTCGGAGCGAAGGATCTCGCGCGCGATGCGCGTCGTGGCTTCGGCCTTGGTTTCCTGTGAGGTCAGCCGAAACTGGGGTTCTTTCGTGCGCATGCGTTTCCCCTTTCTATTACAAACGCGGGTCAACGAAGCTCCGCGTCTGATCCGACCAATGGTTCATCGGCAATGCGGGGGGGGGCGTTGTCCGGCCCACCCTTTGCCGAGGATCGAGGCCCTTCCGCCGCGGCGGGAGGGAGCGAAATCCTGGATCGAGGAAAGCGCAGGGCCTCGTATGCGACACCCTGCGCTTCGGTCTTCAGGCGAGAACGAGATTGCTCGCGCTTTCGCGGCCATCGCGGCCATGTTCGACGTCGTAGGTCACCTTCTGGTCATCGGCCAGACCGGTCAGACCGGCGCGCTCGACCGCGGAGATGTGGACGAACACGTCCTTGCCACCCGTCGAGGGAGCGATGAAGCCGAAGCCTTTGGTTGAGTTGAACCATTTCACGGTGCCATTGGCCATAACCGTGGTCTCCTGTTTCTGTGCTGCCCGCTGGATGCGGCAGCCCGGCAAAGTCAGTCCTGATCGATCAACTGAGAGCCGGGTGAACGGAGGCAGAGGTTCGAAAGAGAATAACGTCAGCCAGATTTACTTGGTGGAGCCGACAGCAGATCGCAAGGGCCAGATCGAAAAGAATACCGATCACCGGCAGTTTGGTCGGCCTGACTGCTCGGTCTGTCCGCGCCCCGCCTTGTCCGAACGGAGGGTCTATCTGGCCTCCTCGACCTCTATCGAGACATGCGAGAGATCGCGGAGATGGCCAAGCCGGGCGCGGTAGGCCGAGGGGGCGAGCGGGTCGCTTGCGCGGATCGCCACGATGGCGCCGTGGTGGCCGGGACCCAGTTGCCAGACATGCAGGTCGGTGATGCGGGTATCCTCGCCTTCCAGCGCAGCGCGGATCTCGACAGGCAGGCCCTCGTCCTCGGGCAGGTAGTCGACCAGGACGCGACCCGCCTGTTTCATCAGCCCCCAGGACCAGCGCGCGATCACCAGCGCGCCGACGACGCCGATCAGCGGATCGAGCCAGACCCAGCCATAGGCCCGCCCCGCCAGCAGCGCGCCGATGGCCAGCACCGAGGTCAGCGCATCGGCCAGAACGTGAAGATAGGCCGCCCGCAGGTTGTTGTCGGGGGCGGCAGGGTGCGCGTGGCCATGGTGGTGGTCATGTCCCTCGCGCAGCAGGAGCGCGCAGCCGAGATTCACCGCCAGCCCGATCACCGCCACGATGGTTGCCTGGGTGAAGTCGATCTGGACCGGTTCGATCAGCCGCACCAGGCTTTCCCAGCCGATCAGCAGCGCCACGATCAACAGCACCACCGCCGAGCCGAACGCCGCCAGATCGCCGATCTTGCCGGTGCCGAAGCTGAAGCGCGGGTTGCGGGCGTGGCGGCGGGCATAGCCATAGGCCAGCGCTGTGATCGACAGCGCGGCGGCATGGGTGGACATGTGCCAGCCATCCGCCACCAGCGCCATCGAGCCATAGATCGTGCCTGCCGCGATCTCGATCACCATCATCGTGGCCGTGATGGCGATCACGATCGAGGTGCGGCGCGCGTTCCGGTCGTGGTTCGGTCCGAGGAAGATGTGGTCATGCCTGTCCTCCGGAGCGGGGCCGGGGGGCTGTGGATGGGCATGATCGTGCATAGGCGATCCTATTTCAGATAGCTGCGCAGGACGGCGACCAGATCCTCGGACCCTTGTCGGCGCGCCTCGGCATCCTCGACATCGCGAACATGGTGGGCGAGATGCGCCTCGATCAAGTCGGTCGTCAGCCCGCTCATCGCGCCCCGGACCGAAGCGACCAGATGCAGGATCGCGCCGCAGTCCTTGTCCGCCTCGACCGCGCGCTCGATCGCCTCGACC
>NZ_DSDD01000222.1:0-4022 GCF_011048875.1 Rhodovulum sp. | reverse complement strand
TGCCGCCCTCGGCCTCGACCATGGCCTTGAGCCCGAAACCGTTGGACGCGACGATCTGATCGGGGCCCGGCACCTCGCCCGGCATCACCAGCTCGTCGCCGGTGGCGATGATCGCGACATCGGCGCGGCGGTGGACGGGCAGGGCGGGCAGGTTCATCGCCGCGGCCAGCGCCAGATCGGCCGGGCGCAAGCGGCGCGGCGCGCTCAGGGTGTCACCCGCGGCAAAATCGGCGCCAGCGGGGAGGATATTGGTGCCGTGGTCCAGTCGGTCGCCCAGCGTGATCCGCTCGCCCGTGCGGGTCACATCCTCCTGGATCACGACGCGCGCGGCGCCTTGCGGGACAGGGGCGCCGGTGAAGATGCGCACCGCCTGCCCGGGGGCCAGCGCGCCGACGAACCCCTCGCCCGCGCGAGAGGTGCCGATCACGTCCAGCGTGGCGCCGGGCCGGGCATCGGGCTCGGCGATGGCATAGCCATCCATCGCCGAGGTGTCGAAGGGCGGCTTGGTCAGGCGGGCGGCGACCGGGCGTGCCAGAACGCGGCCCGCGGCTTGGGCCAGCGGAACCTCCTCGACCGGCAGGGGTGCGACCAGGGCGCAGACCCGAGCCAGTGCCTCTTCGACCGAAATCATTTCTGTGCCTCGTAGCGACCGGACTTGCCGCCCTCCCTAAGGGTCAGGCGGATGCCGCCGATCTCCATGCCCTTTTCGGCGGCCTTGAGCATGTCATAGATCGTGAGCGCCGCGACCGAAACGGCGGTCAGCGCCTCCATCTCGACGCCGGTCTGGCCGGTGGTCCGCACGGTCGCGGCGATGCGGATGCCGGGCAGGGCGGGATCCGGGGTCAGGTCGAGCGCGATGCGGGTGATCGGCAGCGGGTGGCAAAGCGGGATCAGCGACGCGGTCTGCTTGGCGCCCATGATGCCCGCCAGCCGGGCAACGCCCAGGACATCGCCCTTGTTCGCCAGGCCTTGCCGCACGATATCAAGGGTTTGCGAGGCCATCCTCACCCACCCCTCGGCCACCGCAAGCCGGGCGGTCGCGGGCTTGTCGGACACGTCGACCATATGGGCATGGCCCTCGGCGTCGAAATGGGTGAGTCCCGCCATCACTGAAGGCCCATCGAGGGGTTGGCCAGCAAGGCGCGGGTCGCCGCGGTGACATCGGGCTGGCGCATCAGGCTTTCGCCGATCAGGAAGCTGCGCACGCCGAAGCGCACCATGTCGGCCAGATCGGCGGGGGTGTTCAGCCCGGACTCACTGACGATCTGGCGGCCCTCGGGCACCCGTCGGGCAAGCTGGCGCGTTGTCTCAAGAGAGGTCTCGAAAGTATTGAGATCGCGGTTGTTTATGCCAATCAGGGGAGATTTCAGATTGCAGGCGCGCTCCAGTTCCCCGGCATCGTGGACCTCGATCAGCGCATCCATGCCCCAGTGCCGCGCGGCGTCCTCCAGCTCTGCTGCCTGGGCATCCGAGACGCTGGCCATGATGATCAGGATGCAGTCCGCCCCCAGCGCGCGTGCCTCGGCGACCTGATAGGGGTCATACATGAAATCCTTGCGCAGACAGGGCAGTTTGACCGCGTCATGCGCCTGGGTCAGGTAGTCCTTCGCCCCCTGGAAGGACGGCGTGTCGGTCAGCACCGACAGGCAGGTGGCGCCGCCCTCGGCATAGGCGCGGGCCAGCGCCGCGGGGTCGAAATCGGCGCGGATCAGCCCCTTGGAGGGGCTGGCCTTCTTGATCTCGGCGATCAGCCCATACCCCTCGCGCGCGGCCTTGTGCAGGGCGGCGGCAAAGGGGCGGACGGGCGGCGCGGCCCGGGCCGCGGCCTCGACCTCCGCCAGCGGGCGCGCGGCCTTGTCGGCGGCGATCTCACCCAGCTTGTAGGCCTTGATACGGTCGAGGATGGTTGCGCTCATGCCGCCTCCGAGGTGATCTGCGCCAGCCCTTGAACCTTGGCGCGGGCCTTGCCGCTGTCGATGCTTTCGCACGCCATGTCAACGCCTTCGCACAGGGTCTTCGCGTGGCCTGCGACGAGAAGGGCGGCGGCGGCATTGTAAAGCGCCGCGTCGCGATAGGCCGACCGCTCGCCATCGAGCAGCGCGGCCAGCGCGCGGGCATTGTGTTCGGGCGTGCCGCCCAGGATGTCCTCGAACGGGTGCTCGGGCAGGCCGGCCTCTTCGGGGTGCAGTTCGCGCTCGATGACCGCGCCGTTTTCCAGCATGGCGACGAAGGAGATGCCCGAGATCGACAATTCGTCGGTGCCATCGCCGCCATGGACAAGCCATGCCGCTTCGGACCCCAGCGCGGCCAGCGTCTCGGCCATGGGCCGGATCAGCGTCCGCGAGAACGCGCCGGTCAGTTGCCGCCTGACACCGGCGGGGTTGGTCAGCGGCCCGAGGATGTTGAAGATCGTCCGCGTGCCGAGTTCCGCGCGGGTCGGGCCGACATGGGCCATCGCGGGATGGTGCATCGGCGCCATCATGAAACAGATACCGACCTCTTTCAAAGCCTTTTCAACGATTTCCGGGCCGATCATCACATTGATGCCCATCTGGGACAGGGCATCCGCCGCACCCGATTTGGAGCTGAGATTGCGGTTGCCATGTTTGGCCACCGGCACGCCCGCACCCGCCACCACGAAGGCCGCCGCGGTCGAGATGTTCAGCGTGCCCTTGCCGTCGCCGCCCGTTCCGACGATGTCCATCGCGCCCTCGGGGGCGGTGACCTTGCGGCATTTCGACCGCATCACGGCGGCGGCGGCGGCGAATTCGTCCACCGTCTCGCCGCGCGTGCGCAGCGCCATCAGCAGGCCGCCGATCTGGCTGGGGGTCGCCTCGCCCTCGAACAGCGCCTCGAACGCGACCTGCGCCTCCTCCCTTGTCAGCGGGCGGTCGGCGGCGATGCCGATCAGCGGCCTCAACTCGTCGCTCATGCCGGTTCCTTCACCGTTTGCAGGAAGTTGCCCAGCAGCGCGTGACCATGTTCGGACGCGATGCTTTCGGGATGGAACTGCACCCCGTGGATCGGCAACGTGCGGTGGCGCAGGCCCATGATCGTGCCATCGGCAAGCCAGGCATTCGCCACGAGGCAGTCGGGCAGGGTTTCGCGCTCGACGATCAGGGAATGGTAGCGCGTCGCGTTGAAAGGCGAGGGCAGGCCCGCGAAAACGCCGGTGGCGTCGTGCTCGATCCGGCCCGTCTTGCCATGCACGATCTCGCCCGCGCGCACGACGCGGCCGCCGAATGCCTCGCCGATGGTCTGGTGGCCGAGGCAGACGCCCAGCAGCGGCGTTGCGGTCTCGGCGGCGGCGCGGGTCAGCGCGAGGCAGATCCCCGCCTGCGCCGGATCGCATGGGCCGGGCGAGAGGATGATCGCGGACGGGTTCAGCGCCATCGCCTGCTGCACGTCCATCGCATCGTTGCGCACGACGCGCGTCTCGGCGCCCAGCTCGCCCAGGTAATGGACGAGATTCCAGGTGAAGCTGTCGTAATTGTCGATCAGTAGCAGCATGGTCGCGCCAGAAGCGAAAGAGGGTGAACCCGGGTGCGGGTCGGGCTATACATGCTCAGAGCGATGCGCCCCGGTCAAGGGGCGGCAGTGCGGGCAAATCCCGCGCGAGGCAGAAGGCAAGAGGCGCAAGGCCAAAACCCTGAAGGAGCACGGCATGGGCAGGGGACTGTTCGGCGGGATTGTCTGGGGCATCGTCCTGAGTGGCTTGGTGCTGGTCGTGCTGGCGCTGGTCGGCCCGCCGCCGACCCGGCCGGGCGAGGCCCCGGTGCCGCCGCGGGCCGGCCGCCCCGAGGCGCCGCCGTCGCAGACAAGACCGCCCGAGGCCGCACCGGAAACCGCGCCGCCCGCCGCTGCGGAGCGTCCCGGCGCCCTTGCGCGCCCCGAGCCCTCCCGTGCGCCCGCCACCGATATCGAGCTTCCGCCCGGATCGGAGTTCAACCGCAGGCCGCCCGACCGCGAGGCCAGCCTGCCCAGGGCCGATGAAGGCCGCCGCGGTGCGCCGCCCATGCGCG
>NZ_DSDD01000407.1:0-4032 GCF_011048875.1 Rhodovulum sp. | reverse complement strand
AGAACGGTCCATCACGACCCAGCCCATTACGATCCAACCGCCGCCGCTGCCCGGCATATTTAAGGTGCCGGGCAGCGGCTCCCTTCTAACCCGGGAGCCTGTGATCGTCGTAAGACAAGCCTATGTGCTGATCGTCGCCTTCTCGCTGCCGGGCACGCTGATCGCGACGCTCACGGGGGGCTTCCTGTTCGGCGTCTTTCCGGGGGTGCTGGTCAACGTCGCCGCGGCCACGATCGGCGCCATCCTGATCTTCCTTGCGGCGCGGGCAGGGCTGGGCGAGCGGCTGGCCGCGCGGCTCGATGCCTCCGAGGGGCGGGTGAAACGCCTGCGCGAGGGGCTGCGCGAGAACGAGCTGTCGGTTCTGTTCCTGATCCGCCTTGTGCCCGCCGTGCCGTTCTTCGTGGCGAACCTGTTGCCCGCGCTGGTGGGGGTGCGGCTTGACCGCTTCGCGCTGACCACCTTTTTCGGCATCACGCCCGGCGCGCTTGTCTACACCTGGGTCGGCGCGGGGTTGGGCGAGGTTCTCGCCCGCGGCGAGACCCCGAATCTCGGCCTGATCTTCGAGCCCCATATCCTCGGGCCGCTGCTTGGCCTTGCGGCGCTGGCCGCGCTGCCGATGATCGTCCGCCCGTTCCGCAAGGCACGCTGACATGGCCCGCATCCGGACGGATCTGTGCATCCTGGGCGCGGGCTCGGGTGGTTTGTCGCTCGCCGCGGGGGCGGTACAGATGGGCGCTCGCGTCGTGCTGGTCGAGGGGCACCGGATGGGCGGGGATTGCCTGAACTATGGCTGCGTGCCCTCCAAGGCGTTGCTGGCGGCGGCGAAGCAGGCCCAGAGCATGCGGCAGGGGGGCTGCGGCATCCCCGGCGTCGCGCCGCAGATCGACTACGCGGCCGCCATGGACCATGTGCAGGCCGCCATCGCCACCATAGCCCCCCATGACAGCGTCGAGCGATTCAAGGGGCTGGGCGTGCGCGTCATCCAGGCCTGGGGACGGTTCCTGAACCCGCGCGAGGTCGAGGCGGGCGGGCATGTCATCCGTGCCCGCCGCTTCGTGATCGCCACCGGCTCGCGCCCGGCCATCCCGCCGATCCCGGGGCTCGACGCGGTACCCCATCTCACCAACGAAACGTTGTTCGATCTGCGCGAGCGGCCCGGCCATCTGCTGATCCTGGGCGGCGGACCGATCGGGATGGAAATGGCGCAGGCACATCGGCGGCTGGGCGCAGAGGTTACCGTGATCGAGGCCGACCGCGCCCTGAACCGCGAAGACCCGGAACTTGCCGCCATCGTGCTGGACCGTTTGCGTGCCGAAGGCGTCACCGTGATCGAGGGTGCCCGGGCCGACCGCGTCACCGGCGAGGCGGGCGCCATAACCGTCGAGACCGCCCAAGGCCCGATCACGGGCACCCATCTGCTGGTCGCCACTGGCCGCATGCCCGCGCTTGAGCGGCTGAACCTTGGAGCGGCGGGCATCGAGACCACGCACGCCGGGATCAAGGTCGGCCCCGATCTGCGCAGCACCAACCGTCGCGTCTATGCCATCGGCGATGCGGCGGGGGGGATGCAGTTCACCCATGTCGCGGGCTATCATGCGGGCGTCGTGATCCGCCCGATCCTGCTGGGCCTGCGCGCAAGGGCCGGGACCGCGCATATCCCCCGCGTCACCTATACCGACCCCGAACTTGCCCAGATCGGCCCGACCGAGGCCGAGGCCCGCGCGACCCATGGCCCGCGGCTGGAAATTGCCCGCTTCGCCTTTTCGGGCAATGACCGCGCCATCGCCACCGGCCGGACCGAGGGGCTGATCAAGGTGATGGTGGTCCGGGGCCGCCCCATCGGCGTCTCCATCGCGGGCGAGGGGGCGGGCGATCTGATCGGCCTCTGGGCGCTGGCGCTCGCCAATGGGCTGAAGATGGCCGATATCGCGAAGATGGTTGCGCCGTATCCGACGCTGGGCGAGGTTAGCAAGCGGGCGGCAGGTGCTTACTTCTCGCCCAGATTGTTCGAGAATCCCCGGGTAAAACGGGCCGTTCGCATCACGCAGCGCCTCTTGCCCTGAGCCCCGGGGGCATGGGCGTGTGTGATGGTCCTCAATTCCCTCTCCGGCCGCTTCCTTATGCTGACGGTCCTCTTCGTCATGCTGGCCGAAGTGTTGATCTTCCTGCCCTCCATCGCGCGCTTCCGCGAGGATTACCTGCTGTCGCGGCTGGAACGGGCGCAGATCGCCTCGCTCGCGCTTCTGGTCACCGACGAGATGATCGCCGAGGATGTCGAGGCGGAGTTGCTGGCCAATGCGGGCGTCTACAACGTCGCGCTCCGGCGCGATCAGGCGCGCGAGCTTGTGCTCTCCTCGCCGATCCCCGAGCCGGTCCATCGCAGCTATGACCTGCGCGATCCAGGGGCGGCCGAACTGATCGTGGACGCGCTGCGCCAGTTGACCGATCCCGTCCCGCGCGTGATCCGCGTGATCGGCGAGCCGGTGCGCGATGCGGGCCTGCTGATCGAGGTCACGATGGGCAGCGAATCGCTGCGAGCGGCGATGATCGATTACGGGCTGCGCATCCTGTGGCTCTCGGCAGTGATTTCGGTGGTGACCGCGCTGTTGCTGTTTCTCGCCGTCCAGCGGCTGATGGTGACCCCGATCAAGCGCGTGGTCCGCGCCATGCAGCTCTATGCCGAGGCGCCCGAGGACACCCGCCGCATCATATCGCCCACCTCCCGCGTGCGCGAACTGAACGAGGCCGAGACCGCCCTGCAATCGCTTCAGAACGATCTGACCGGCGCGCTGCGCCAGAAGGAACGGCTGGCCCAGCTTGGCGCCGCCGTCGCCAAGATCAGCCACGACCTGCGCAACATCCTGGCCACCGCCCAGCTTTTCGCCGACCGGATGGAGGCCAGCGAGGATCCGGGCGTCAAGCGTGCCGCGCCCAAGATCGTCGGCGCGATCAGCCGGGCGGTCAACCTGTGCGAGACGACGCTCGCCTTCGGCCGCGCGCAGGAACCCCCGCCCCGGCTGGAGCGGGTGCGGCTGGCCGCCATCGTGAACGACGTGGTGGATGCCGAACGGCTGGCCGCCGGCGACGAGGATATCAGCTTTGCCGAGGACGTGCCCGCGGGGCTGATGCTGCGCGCCGATCCCGAACAGTTGCACCGGGTTCTGACCAACCTGATCCGCAACGCCCGTCAGGCGATCCTCGCCAGCGGCAATCCCGGTGAGATCGCCATCCGCGCCGAGGAGGACGATGCCGCCTGGACCATTCATGTCACCGATACCGGCCCCGGCCTGCCGCCCAAGGCGCGCGAGCATCTTTTCCGGCCTTTCCAGGGCGGCACCCGCAAGGGCGGCTCGGGGCTTGGCCTCGCGATCTCGGTCGAACTGATCCGCGGCCATGGCGGCGCGCTGGTCCTGCGCCGCTCGGATGCCACGGGCACCGAGTTCGAGATTCGGCTGCCGAAATCCGAGGCGGTCCTGTTCGCGCAGGACCACAAGGTATCCTGACGCGCGGTGGCCGCGCGAGCGGTTTGCCCCTTGCAATGCCCCGACGCGGGCGTTACATGCACTTCGCATGCGCTGGTAGCTCAGTTGGATAGAGTACTTGACTACGAATCAAGGGGTCGGGGGTTCGAATCCTCCCCAGCGCGCCATAGCGCCCCGATAAGCATCTGAAAGACTTGGGGAAACCGACCTAATCTTCTGGGCCTTCCCCCTAAAATTCCCCCACCGCGCGCCGGATGCCCCCGGAATTCGTCGGACTCGGGCGGGGAAACGGGCGCGGCCGATGGGTGTGCCTGTGCCCCCTTCGTTGCCCGGCCCTACCACATGAACTCGATCAGTCGTCCGTCGCTGTGCTGGCAGACGAAAGCCGCAATGGTATACAGGGCGCGTCGGCCGCTAGAGCGGCTCGGCCTTTCTCTGAATCGAAAGAGGATTCCCATACGGTGCGTTGTGTGATTCAGAATTCATACTGGTGAAGGAGGCCAGCATGGATGACGAAACCGTATTCAGACGACCTTCGGGAGCGTGTTGT
>NZ_DSDD01000131.1:0-4047 GCF_011048875.1 Rhodovulum sp. | reverse complement strand
GTGACGATCCGCCAGAGCGTTACCGCGACACTGGCCGCCGATCACCGCGTCAGCGACGGACGGATCGGCGCACGTTTCCTGCTGGAGATCGAACGGCACTTGCAACATCCGGAGGAGCCATGACCGAAGACGAGATCCGTGCAGCCTACCTGACCGCGCTCAGCTCGGTTGCGCCCGATATCGAAGCGGAAGCGATCGGACCCGACGACCATTTGCAGGAAGATCCGGAGCTTGACCCGATAGGTGGGCTGAACCTTGTGGCGGTGCTGCACAAGGCGCTTGGGGTGGATATCCCCGAGCGGGACTATCCGCAGATCGCGACTCTTGCGCTGGCGGTGGGCTATCTCGGGCGGCAGCTTGCGGGGTGAGGGGGCGGCTCCCGCCCCCGGCCGGCGCGGGGCGTTCGCCCCGCTTGTCCGGGGTTGGGCGTGGCGCCCGGCGATGCCGGGCGCGCTCCGCGCGGGAATATTCAATGCCAGAAGAAGGGAGGCGTAAGGGTCGTGCTCGGTCGATCACGGGGGTTTTCAAGCTTGGGGCTTCGCGGGGCGGTGGCGGCTTGGCATAAGGGTGATGAACCCGGAGGGAGACTGCCGATGCGCCGCTTTGCCGTTCTTGCCGCCCTGACCGCCCTGGGGCCCGGGTCCGCGCTGGCCGAACCAGACCCCGCCGACTGGCAGGCGGTTCTGGAGGAGGCGCGGGGACAGGTGGTTTACTGGCACGCCTGGGGCGGGGCGGCGGCGACCAATGATTTCATCCGCTGGGCCGGTGACGAGGTTGCGGCGCGCCATGGCGTGCGGGTCGAGCATGTGAAGCTGGCCGATACCGCGGATGCCGTCAGCCGCGTGCTGGCCGAGAAGACCGCCGGAAAGGATACCGGAGGCGCGGTCGACCTGATCTGGATCAACGGGCCGAATTTTGCTGCGATGAAGGAGGCGGGGCTGCTGTTCGGTCCCTGGGCCGAGGATTTGCCGAACTGGCGCTTTGTAGATGTGGACGGTAAGCCAGCGGTGACGGCCGATTTCACGGTGCCGACCGGGGGGCTGGAAAGCCCATGGGCGATGGCGCAGGTGGTGTTTTTCCATGACGCCGCACGGCTGCCCGATCCGCCCCGCAGCATGGCGGCGCTACTGGATTGGGCGGCGGCCAATCCGGGCCGCTTCACCTATCCCCAGCCGCCCGATTTCCTGGGTACGACCTTCCTGAAACAGGCGCTTTACGGGATGGTCGCGGATCCGGCCCTGTTGCTGCGCCCGGCCGATCAGGCCGATTACGCCGCCGTGACCGCTCCGCTCTGGGCGTTTCTGGACGATCTGACGCCGCATCTTTGGCGGCAGGGCCGGGCCTATCCGCCGAACGGGCCGCGGCAATTGCAGCTCATGGCGGATGGCGAGATCGACCTCGCGATTTCGTTCAGCCCGGGCGAGGCTTCGGCTGCGATCGCGAACGGGCAGTTGCCGCAGACCGTGCGGACCTTCGTTCTGGAGGGCGGCACGATCGGCAATGCAAGTTTCGTGGCGATCCCCTACAACGCCAATGCCAAGGCGGGCGCGATGGTTCTGGCCGATTTCCTGCTGTCGCCCGAGGCACAGGCGCGGGCGCAGGATCCGGATGTGCTGGGCTATGGCACGGTGCTGGCCATGGACAAGCTGTCGCCCGAGGACCGCGCGCGGTTCGAGGCGCTGGAGCTGGGCATCGCCACGCTCTCGCCCGAGGAGCTGGGCCCCGCGCTACCCGAGCCGCACCCGTCCTGGATGCGCCTAATCGAGGCGGATTGGGGCACGCGCTTTGGCCTGGCCGAGTAGCCGCCCATGCGCCCGCTGCGCGGCGCGCCGCTGCTGACGCTGCTGGTCCTGCTGGGGCCGGTCGCGGCGGGGCTGATCGGTACGCTGGCCCCCGCGCTGGGGGTGTTCCCCGCGCTTGGGGGCACGCGGCCGAGCGCGGCACCCATGACCGCGCTGGCGGCCTGGCCGGGGCTGCCGGGGGCGGTGATGCTGTCGGTCGGGGTGGGGCTGGCGGCCACGGCGATCTCGCTGGCTATCGTGGTGTTGTTCGTCGCGGGGTGGCAGGGCACGCGGACGATGGCGGGGCTGGAGCGCGCGCTGGCGCCGTTTCTGTCGGTGCCGCATGCGGCGGCGGCCTTTGGCCTTGCCTTCCTGATCGCGCCCTCGGGCTGGATCGCCCGCGCGCTGTCGCCCCGGGCGACGGGGTGGGAGCGGCCGCCCGATCTGTTGATCGTGCAGGACCCCCTGGGGCTGGCGATGGTCGCGGGGCTGGTGGTCAAGGAGGTGCCGTTCCTGTTGCTCATGACGCTGGCAGCACTTCCGCAGGTTCGACCGGCGCAGAGGATGGGGGTGGCGCGCGCGCTGGGCTATGGGCGCGTGACGGGCTGGCTGAAGGCGGTGTTTCCGTGCGTCTATGCCCAGATCCGGCTGCCGGTCTATGCGGTGCTGGCCTATTCGATGTCGGTGATCGATGTGGCGATCATCCTTGGCCCCGGCACGCCGCCGCCGCTGTCGGTGCAGGTGGTGCGCTGGATGGCGGACCCGGATCTGACGCTGCGGTTTCTGGCGGCGGCGGGGGCGGTGTTGCAACTGGTGCTGGTGATCGGCGCGCTGGGCCTGTGGCGGCTGGGCGAGGTCGTGCTGGGGCGGTTGGGCCGGGTCTGGGCCGAGGCGGGCGCGTGGCAACAGGGCGATGGCGTGTTGCGGCTGGCCGGGCTGGGGCTGGCCATGCTGGCGGCGGGCGCGGTGATCGCGGGGCTGGCCGGGCTGGGTCTGTGGTCGGTGGTGGGGCTCTGGCCCTTTCCCGAGACATGGCCCGAGACGGTCAGTGCGCGAAGCTGGCTTCGGCATGGCCCGGGGCTTCTGGCGCCGGGACTTGAAACGCTCTGGATCGCGGGGGCGGCAACCGCTCTGGCGCTGGCGCTGGTGCTGGCCTGTCTGGAGGCCGAGCATCGCTTTGGTCTGGTGCCAGGGGCGCGCAGCCTGTGGCTTTTGTACCTGCCGCTCCTGGTGCCGCAGGTCGCGTTCCTGCCGGGCTTGCAGGGTTTCGCGCTGATGGCGGGCGTCGATACGGGGCGGGGGGCGGTGATCCTGGGGCATCTGGTCTTTGTGCTGCCCTATGTCTTCCTGTCGCTGGCCGCGCCATGGCGGGCCTGGGACGCACGCCATGCAAGCGTCGCTGCGGCGCTGGGGGCGGGGCCGGGGCGGGTGTTCTGGCAGGTGCGGCTGCCGATGCTGCTGGCCCCGGTGCTGAGCGCGGCGGCGGTGGGCTTTGCGGTGTCGGTCGGGCAATACCTGCCGACGCTGCTGATCGGGGGCGGACGGGTGCAGACGCTGACGACCGAGGCAGTCGCGCTGGCCGCGGGCGGCGACCGGCGGGCGATCGCGGTCACCGCGCTGACGCAGACGCTGGTGGGGATGGCGGGCTTTGCGCTGGCGCTGGCGGCCCCGCGGATTCTGTGGGCGAACCGGCGCGGGCTGAGGGCAGGCTGATGGCGGGGTTGCGGCTGGAGGGACTGAGGATAACGCGCGCCGGACTGCCGCTTGTGGCGCTGGAGGCAGAGATCGCGCCGGGCGAGGTATTGAGCGTGATGGGGCCGTCGGGATCGGGCAAGTCCACGCTTCTTTCGGCGATCATGGGCACGCTGGCACCGAGTTTCGCGATGACGGGGCGGGTGTGGCTTGACGGGCGAGAAATGACGCGCCAGCCGCCCGAGGCGCGGCGGGTGGGCATCCTCTATCAGGAGGAGCTGCTGTTCCCGCATCTGAGCGTCGGCGGCAACCTGGCCTTCGGCCTGCCGCGCGCGGTGCGGGGGCGGACGGCACGGGCGGCGCGCGTGGCGGCGGCGCTTGCCGAGGTCGGGCTGGCGGGCTTTGCGGATCGCGATCCCGCGACGCTGTCGGGCGGGCAGAAGGCGCGCGTCGCCCTGATGCGGATGCTCTTGGCCGAACCGCGCGCGCTGCTGCTGGACGAGCCGTTCTCGCGGCTGGATGCCGGTCTGAGGGTGCAGGTGCGCGAGATGGTCTTTGCGCGCGCCCGGGCGCG
>NZ_DSDD01000235.1:0-4072 GCF_011048875.1 Rhodovulum sp. | reverse complement strand
TACTCCCGGTTGGCGCCCGCCGCTTGAGCGGGCGGATCGTTCGCGTGGACGAAATCTATCGACAGCCTTGCCTCAGATAAATAGCCGCGAACGCCCGGGCGGGTTTTTTTTACGGCGTCGAATGGACGCGGCCCGGTCCACGCTCGCCCCGCCAGCGCCTGAAAACAATTTCGGCTGCAACCGCCCCCCGTTTTCCGATCCATGCGCAACCCCCCTTCCGCAAGCAACATACGGAAAGGATTTCTTGCCGCAGGGCACGAAAATTCTGGCCTTTGCGGGTTGACCCCCATCCGGTGCGCACCTAATGTCCCGCGCACGCAAGCAGGGGAACCCCGATGGCGATCGTGGATGTAACGGTAAAGGACAGGCGCATGGGCCGGTAAGAACCGACCCAAGGTAACCACATGCGCCCCCGCCTTGACCGGGGGTTTTTTTACGCGCTGCGGATGCACGGACGGACGGCGGAAGGCACGGAGAGACAGATGACACAGATGACCGGCGCGAAGATGGTGGTTCAGGCGCTCAAGGATCAGGGCGTCGAGGTAATCTTCGGCTATCCGGGCGGCGCCGTGCTTCCGATCTATGACGAACTGTTCCAGCAGAACGACATCCGCCACATCCTGGTGCGTCACGAACAGGGCGCGGTGCACATGGCCGAAGGCTATGCCCGTTCGACCGGCAAGCCCGGCGTCGTGCTGGTCACCTCGGGGCCGGGCGCGACCAACACGGTCACCGGCATCACCGACGCGCTGATGGATTCGATCCCGCTGGTCGTGCTCACCGGTCAGGTGCCCACCTTCATGGTCGGCAACGATGCCTTCCAGGAGGCCGACACGGTGGGAACCACGCGGCCCTGCACCAAGCATAACTGGCTGGTGAAGGAGACCGACCGCCTGGCCCAGACGATCCACCAGGCGTTCCACGTCGCCACCACCGGCCGGCCCGGCCCGGTTCTGGTCGACATCCCCAAGGACGTGCAATTCGCCACCGGCACCTATGTCGCCCCGCGCGAGGCGGGCAATGCCCATTACCAGCCCCGCCTCAAGGGCGATGCCGAGATGATCACGCGCCTTGTCGAGGCGATGGAAACGGCGGAACGGCCGATCTTCTACACCGGCGGCGGCGTAATCAATTCGGGCGATGCGGCGACGCAATTGCTGCGCGAACTGGTCGATGCCACGGGCTTTCCCATCACCTCGACGCTGATGGGTCTGGGCGCCTATCCCGCATCCGGCAAGAACTGGCTGGGCATGCTGGGGATGCACGGGCTTTACGAGGCCAACCTCGCAATGCACGGCTGCGACCTGATGATCAATATCGGCGCCCGATTCGACGACCGGATCACCGGGCGGGTGGCCGATTTCAGCCCCGGCTCGCGCAAGGCCCATATCGACATCGACCCCTCGTCAATCAACAAGACGATCCGCGTGGACATGCCGATCATCGGCGATGTCGCCCATGTGCTGGAGGACCTGCTGCGGATCTGGAAATCGCGCGGGCGAAAGGTCAACAAGGAGGGTCTGGCACGCTGGTGGGCCCGGATCGCCGAATGGCGGGCGGTCGAGTGTCTGCGCTACCGGAACTCGGACACGGTCATCAAGCCGCAATATGCCCTTCAGCGGCTGGAAGCGCTGACCAGACACCGCGCCGACCGCTATATCTGCACCGAGGTCGGCCAGCATCAGATGTGGGCCGCGCAGTTCCTGGGCTTCGAGGCGCCGAACCGCTGGATGACATCGGGGGGCCTGGGCACCATGGGCTACGGGCTGCCCGCCTCGATCGGCGTGCAGGTGGCGCATCCCGAGGCGCTGGTCATCAACGTGGCGGGCGAAGGGTCGTGGCTGATGAACATGCAGGAGATGGGCACCGCGATCCAGTATTGCCTGCCGGTCAAGCAGTTCATCCTCAACAACGAACGCCTTGGCATGGTGCGGCAATGGCAGTCGCTGCTGCATGGCAACCGCTATTCGCACAGCTGGTCCGAGGCGCTGCCCGATTTCGTCAAGCTGGCCGAGGCGTTCGGCGGCAAGGGCATCCGCTGTTCGGACCCGGCCGATCTGGACGACGCGATCGCCGAAATGCTGGCCCATGACGGGCCGGTGATCTTCGATTGCCTGGTGGAAAAGCACGAGGACTGCTTCCCGATGATCCCCTCGGGGCGGGCGCATAACGATATGCTGCTTGCCGCCGATGCCGAGGCATTCAGGGAAGGCGCCGCGCTGGTGTGACGACGGCATGGGGGGCTTTCTGCCCCCCGTCCCCGCGCTGCGGGGACTCCCCCCGAGGATATTTGGAGCCAGAAGAAGAGACATGGCAGCAGCACTCAACATCCAGAAGGGCACGTCGAAGCATTCCGCCTACGACCTGCGCGACCCCAATTCGGACGTGATCGAGCGGCACACGCTGGCGGTGATCGTCGACAACGAGCCCGGCGTGCTGGCGCGCGTCATCGGGCTGTTCTCGGGGCGGGGCTACAATATCGACAGCCTGACCGTGGCCGAAGTGGACCATACCGGCCATACCAGCCGCATCACCATCGTCACCGTCGGCACGCCCGCCGTGATCGAGCAGATCAAGGCGCAGCTTGGACGGATCGTGCCGGTGCACCAGGTGCATGACCTGACCGTCGAGGGCGCTTCGGTCGAGCGGGAACTGGCGCTGTTCAAGGTCGTCGGCGCGGGCGAGAAGCGGGTCGAGGCGCTGCGGCTGGCCGACATCTTCCGGGCGAATGTGGTGGATTCGACGCTGGAAAGCTTTGTCTTCGAGATCACCGGCACGCCGCAGAAGGTGGACGCCTTCGCCGAACTGATGCGCCCGCTGGGGCTGGTCGAGATGGCGCGCACCGGTATCGCGGCGCTTTCGCGCGGGGCCTGACATCGGACGTCTCCCGGTCGCGGCGCGCATGCCGAGGTCGTGGCCGGGACCATGATCGGCCACCGCGGGACATGGATGATGCGGTCCCTGCCCGGATGCCCCGCCGAACCGCCGGAGCGCTTTCGAAGCGAGGCCGCGCGCGCAAATCCGCCGCGGTTCAGTGCGTTGCGCCCATATGGCGGCGATAGACCTCGATCATCCAGCCCAGCATGACGGCATTCAGGACGTGCCACAGGAAATGCGTCCCGAGCGGCAGCACCGCACAAAGCGGTTCGTCCAGCGTGCGGAAGGTCAGCGAGACGACCAGCAGCCCGCCGCCAAGCGCCAGCCCCCGCGCCGTCGCAGGCGCCCGCCGCGCCAGAAGCCCGGCATGGACCAGGATCAGCAGCGCGACCGGCGCATAGCCCGCCGACGAGCCCAGAAAGCCAAGCTGCCCGAACAGCCAGCCCGTCCCCGCCGCATAGGGCAGGAACAGCGCCGTCAGCCCCAGCGCGGGCCAGGGCCCCAGCCCCCAGAAATCCCGATGCGCGGCAAAAAGGTAAAGCAGGATGAAGCCCAGGATCGGCAGCACATCCGCCATCGCCGCCCAGAGTGTCGCATGGGTATGGAACAGGAAGCTTCCCACCCCGATCACCGCCAGCACCACGCAGAGCGCCCGGCCCAGCGCCAGCCCGCCGGTCCGGCGCCACATCACCGCCGCCGCGACCAGGAAGGACGCGTTCGTCACCGCATTCACCGGCTCGGACCAGTAGCCCGCGTCCGTGCGCTCGCAATAGGCGTCCACCTGGGCCATCCAGTCCATGGAAATCGCCTCCCGCTCTGCTAACCTTGCCCCAGACCTAGGCCGCAAGGCCGCCAGATCACAGGGAGGCAGACATGAAAATCACTTGGCTCGGCCATTCCGGCTTCCGCATCGAGATCGCAGGCCAGGTCCTGCTGGTCGATCCCTGGCTGGTCGGCAACCCGGTGTTCCCCGAGGATCGCCGCGCCGAGGCTATCGCGGGCGCCACCCATATCCTTGTCACCCATGGTCATTTCGACCACATCGCCGATGCCGTCGCCATCGCGCGCGAGTTGTCGATCCCCTGCGTCGGCGTCTACGACCTGATGAGCTGGTGGGAGGAAAAGGAGGGCATCGCCACAATCGGCTTCAACAAGGGCGGCACCGTGGCGCTGGGCGAGGTCCGCGTGACCATGG
>NZ_DSDD01000358.1:0-4083 GCF_011048875.1 Rhodovulum sp. | reverse complement strand
TTCGGCAGTTGCGTCGCCACGATCAGCGCGAAGACATATGCCGCGTTGATCATGAACATGGCGAGATGATCCACCTCGCCGTTCAACCGCATCCACGCGATGAACCCCACCGCGGGCGGAGCGATCAGGATCACCAGCGTCGGTTGCAGTCGCGCGGGCAGGGGTTCGTGGAACATCAGCCGGTTCACCACCAGCGTCAGCAGCACCATCCAGAGCAACAGCCCGCCCGAGAAGAACAGCCAGGAGATGTCGATATAGCCCAGCGGCGCCCCCGCGATCGGCACGAGGATGTTGCCGACCGCCGGAATGAAGAAGGCAGCGTTCATGTGCCCCGGCTTGAAGTCGCGATGCCCGATCCAGTCCGAGATCACCAGAAGCGCCAGCACCCCCTGCAGCGCCGTGCCGGCGATCCACAAGGGCTCGGCAATCGACGGGTACTCGCCCAGCGTGGCGATCGACAGCAGGATCAGTGAGATCGAGATCGTCGGAAAGAACGCAAGCCGCACCGGATGGTGCCATTCCCAGACCGCCATCTTGAAATGCGTCAGCAGTTTCAGCGCATAGCCCAAGGTCACCGCGGCGAACAGCGCCGCTGAGGCCAGCAGTGCGTAATGGGAATAGAAAACTCTCAGCCCATAGGCACTTTCGCCCGCATGCAGCGCGAGCGTGAGCCCCACCATCCCCATGACGGTGGCGTAGAAGGTGATCGGGTAATGGGCCAGACGGCTGTGCTCGCCGTCTGCGCCGAAGGGATTTTCTGCGGTTGCGCTCATCTGAGCCTGGCTCCTTGGGTCAATATCGGTCCTCTTTGGGGCGCCGCATGAACGCCTGGGCCACATAGGCCAGGAATGTCAGGCCGCCCGCCCCGGCGATCCCGATCGTCAGCACGACGACCACGTCGATCGCTCCGCCGATATCAGCGAAGCCCGAACTCGTGATGTACTGCACGAACAGGATCGCGGCGATTGCCCCGATTGGCGCCGTCAGCTCGGCCCGCGCCAGATAGCGGCCCTCGATGCTGCGGTCCCGAATCAGGACAAAGATGAATGCTAGAGTAATAATTGCAGCCACGAGCACCAAGGTCCAGAACAACCAACGGCCATACATTTCCTCGAACACGGCGATCAACGTTTCGAAAGTCAGTTCCTTCATGATCCGTCCTCCTCAAGCCTTGCCGCGCAGCATCGCGTTATAGGTGGCTTTCAGCGCCACCTCCTTCATCAGCCAGGAAATCCACAATTCCTCCAGCGGCGCGATCACCCCGGGGAAGGATTCGACCAGGTTGTTATTGTAGTCGAACTCGATCAGCATCGCTCGGCCGACCCGGGTGATCATCGGACAGGAGGTGTAGCCGTTATAGGTCTCGGGGCTCAGTTTGCCCTCGATATCGGCGATCAGGTGATCCTCGGCGACCGGCACCTGCCACT
The DNA here is from genome assembly GCF_011048875.1 of Rhodovulum sp. Taxonomy (NCBI): domain Bacteria; kingdom Pseudomonadati; phylum Pseudomonadota; class Alphaproteobacteria; order Rhodobacterales; family Paracoccaceae; genus Rhodovulum; species Rhodovulum sp. The sequence goes on along the minus strand of NZ_DSDD01000358.1, from coordinate 2,656 downwards.
TGACCGAAGCCGCGGTCTTGCCCTTGGACACGCCCGCGCAATCGCCGACGGCGAAGACGTTCGGATAGCGGACATGGCGCAACGTCTCCGGGTTCACCTCGGCCCAGCCCTCGTCGACCCAGGGGCCACCCTGCCAGGGCAGGGGCGAGTTGCGCAGCACGTCGGGGGCCACCATCGGCGGGATCACGTTGGTGAAGTCGTAATCGGTCTCGATATCGCCCTCGGGCGTGGTGAAGGTGAGTATCTTCTTCCCCGGGTCGATCGCCTTGATGACGTGGTTGTATTGGGTCTTCACGCCCCGGTTGTCGAACAGCATCCGCACCTTCTCGTTCACGATCGGCACCGAGAACAGCGTCCCCGCATGGGCGTGGTAGTGGATTTCCACCCGCCCGCGGCTGCCCTTGCGGCGCGCGTAATCGTCGGTGAGGAAGGTGTATTTCAGCGGTGCGCCCGCGCATTTCATCTCGGTCGCGGGGCGGAAGAACACGGCCTTGCCGCCCTCGTCGGTGAAGCGGTCCATCGCGCCCCAGGTCGCGGCGGCCTGTTCCGGTCCGGCATAGACCGCGCCGATCCCGTTGGTGCCGACCAGGTTCATGTCGAAGCCCTCGACCGCGTCCCAGTCGAGTTTCAGCCCCGTGGCGAGGATCAGGAAGTCATAGGCGACTGTCTTGCCGCCCGCGGTGACGATCCGGTTCGCCTCGGGGTCGATCTCGGCGGCGGCCTCCTCGATCCACTCGACGCCCTTCGGTAGCCATTCCGCGGTCGTCGATACCGAGTAGTTGGCGGGTTTCAGCCCCGCCGCGATCAGCGTGAAGCCGGGCTGGTAGAAGTGGTGCTTCCTTGCGTCGACGATGGTTATGGTCGCGCCGTCCAGACGGTCGGCAAGGCGGCGTGCCATGGCGGTCCCGGCCGCGCCGGCTCCCACGATCACGATCCGCGCCGAGGTGGGGATCTTTTGCGCCCGCGCGGGCGCCCCCGTTCCGGCCAGTGCCATCCCCCCGGCCGCCATACCGAGAAACCCGCGCCGCGAGACGGCGATTCGATCCGGGTGGTCCATCGGTCTTCTCCTGTGACATTCGTGTTCTTGCATGTGTATGCGCGTGTATACGCAACAAGGCGGAGCTGTGTCAAAGATTCATATTTGCCGCGGCCAAGAGTTTCTGTCGCGATCGGGTGCAAGGCGGGGTGCCTGCCGTGATCGGCCGCGTGGCTTCAGCCCCGGCCGGGGCCGCCGCGCGTGAAACGGCCATCCGGGCCCAGATGGATGCCGCATTCGGTCTTGTCGGGATTGTCGGCCCAGCGCCCGGCGCGCTGCGCCTCGCCATTGCGCACCGGCCGCGTGCAGGGCGCGCAACCGATCGAGGCATAGCCGCGATCCACCAGCGGATGGCGGGGCAGGTCGTGGGCCTGGAAATAGGCGGCCAGATCGGCTTCGGTCCAGAAGGCCAGCGGGTTCACCTTGAGATGGCTGCCGTCGCGCTCGATCACGGGCAGGGCGGCCCTTGTCGCGCCCTGATAGCGCTTGCGCCCCGAGATCCAGGTGTCGAACCCTTCCAGCGCATCGGCCAGCGGAAAGATCTTGCGCAGGGTGCAGCACATGTTCGGATCGCGGGCGTGCAGCCGCCCGTCCGCATCCTCGTCGGCCAGTGTCGCGGGATCGGGCCGGACGGTTACCAGGTTCAGCCGCAGCCGTTCGGCCAGCAGGTCGCGATAGGCCAGCGTCTCGGGGAAATGGCAGCCGGTGTCGATGAAAAGCACCGGCATGTCGGGGAAAAGCTGTGTGACGAAATGCAGCAGCGCTGCACTTTCCGCCCCGAATGACGAGACCAGCGCCATTCGCCCAAGCCGCGGATCGCGCAGCAAGCCCGCCATGTCCACATGGCCCAGATCGGGCAGATGGTCGGATTGCAACGATTCGAGCAGCGGGTCGGACCCGCCCGCGGGCCAGTTCATCATCGCGCGACACCTCGCCGGTCCGGGCGCATGCCACGCCCCCGGCACGCCCTATAGCAGAGCGCCACGAGACCCGGAACAGGCGCGATCCGGGGCCGAAAGCCGCGCGACAATCGCCCGCTGGTCGCCGTCACGGCGCTGTCATCGAAGCCTGCCTTGGCGGTCATTCCAGCGTGGCGCGGTCCACGACCGCCGTCCCGTCGCCGATCCGGTCCGAGGGGTGGGTCACGACCGCAAGCCCCGGCTCGAGCCCGTCCAGAACCTCGGCCATGCTCTCGCCCCGGCGGCCGATCTCGACCGGGCTCAGCCGCGCGGTGGCGTTCTCGACGGCAAACACTGCCCAGCCGCCATCGCGGCGGAACAGCGCCGAAAGCGGCACCTGAAGCGCCTCCTCGGCTTGCCATTCGACGATGCGCAGGAACACGGCGAAGCCTTCGCCCAGTCCGGCGCGGTCCTCGGGCGGGGTCAGGATGTGGAAGCGGGCATCGACCCGCTGTTCCTCGATCCCCAGCGCCGAGACCTTGGTGCGGGCCACGGGCTCGACCTTGCGCAGCCGGGCCTCCAGCGTCGCGCCGCCGCCCCAGCGCTCGACCATTGCCCGCGCGCCGGGTTGCAGCCGCACCGCGTCCGAGGACAGAAGGTCCGCCACGATTTCCAGGTCGTCGGGCCGCCCGACCGACAGAAGCCGCGTGCCGATGGTGAC
>NZ_DSDD01000327.1:0-4108 GCF_011048875.1 Rhodovulum sp. | reverse complement strand
GTTGCCCAGCGCCGACCGTCCAACGTCAGGCGGCCATGGGCGCCGGGGCCGATTCCGGCATAATCGCCATAGCGCCAATAGATCAGGTTGTGCCGTGATTCCGCGCCGGGCCGGGCGTGGTTCGACACCTCATAGGCGGGCAGGCCAGCGGCGGCGCAGATCTCCTGCGTGGCCAGATACATGTCGGCGGCGCGGTCGTCATCGGGAAGGCCGCGCAGTCCGCCCCTTGCGTGCCGATCGCCGAAGGCCGTGCCGGGCTCGATCGTCAGCTGGTAAAGCGACAGGTGATCGACGCCCAGCGCCAGCGCCTGCCCAAGTTCTGCCTGCCAATCGGCAAGCAACTGGTCCTGCCTTGCATAGATCAGGTCGAAGCTCACCCGCTCGAACGTGTTGCGCGCGATGTCGAAGGCGGCGCGCGCCTCGGCCGCAGAGTGCAACCGGCCCAGACGGCCCAAGTCGGCATCGTTCAGCGCCTGCACGCCCAGCGATACCCGGCCCACGCCCGCATCGCGATACCCGGCGAACCGGCCCGCCTCGACCGAGCCGGGATTGGCCTCCAGCGTCACTTCCATGTCGTTCGCGCAAGGCCATGTCGCGCGCACGGTGTCCAGGATCGCGGCCACCAGGTCGGGTGCCATCAGGCTGGGCGTTCCGCCGCCGAAAAAGACGCTGGTCAGCGTGCGCGGGCCGGTTTCGGCGCCGATGCGGCGGATCTCGGACAGGTAGGCGCGTTGCCATTCGCCCATGTCGATGCTGGCCGCGACATGGGAGTTGAAGTCGCAATAGGGGCATTTCGACAGGCAGAACGGCCAGTGGACATACAGCCCGAAGCCGCCCGCCTGCCAGTCCTCAGCCGCCAATGGACCGCACCAGCTTTTCGAAGGCGCGGCCGCGATGGCTGATCCGGTTCTTTTCCCAGCGGTCCATCTGGGCAAAGGTCACGTCGAACCCGTCCGGCTGAAAAATCGGATCATAGCCGTGGCCCTGATCGCCGCGGCCCGGCCAGACGATGCGGCCTGGCACCTCGCCCACGAAAACCTCATCCTGCCCATCGGGCCAGCCGAGGACGAAAGTGCAGGAAAACCGCGCGGAGTAGGGCGCTGGCGTTCCGGTTGCCTGAAGCTCGCGCCAGACCCGTTCCATCGCCATTCCGAAATCGCGACCAGACCCTGTTTCGGCCCAATCCGCCGTATGCACCCCCGGCGCACCGCCCAGCGCATCGACCGAAAGCCCGCTGTCATCGGCCAGAGCGGGCAGGCCGGTGGCCTTGGCGGCGGCATGGGCCTTGATCCGGGCATTGCCGATGAAACTGTCCTCGGTCTCGGGGGGTTCGGGCAGGTTCATCTCGGCCGCGCCGACCACGGAAATGCCGTGCGGCTCCAGCAGATGCGCGATCTCTTCCAGCTTGCCGCGGTTGTGGGTCGCCACCAGCAGCCTGTCGCCCGTGAAACGGCGCATGGCTCAGCCCCCGACCGCTGCCCTTTGCGCCGCGACCAGATCGGCCACGCCCTGCTCGGCCAGCGCCAGCAGCTTGTCCATCTGCTCGCGCGAGAAGGTGGCGCCCTCGGCGGACATCTGCACCTCGATCAGCCGGCCCGAGCCGGTCATCACGAAGTTCCCGTCGACGCCCGCCTCGCTGTCTTCGGGATAGTCCAGATCCAGCACGGGCTGGCCGGCATAGATCCCGCAGGACACCGCCGCCACCGGATCGGTCATCGGGTCCGAGATCACCTCGCCCGTCTTCATCAGCTTGTTCACCGCCAGCCGCAGCGCCACCCAGCCGCCGGTGATCGCGGCGCAGCGCGTGCCGCCGTCGGCCTGGATCACGTCGCAATCGACGGTGATCTGCCGCTCGCCCAGCGCCACCCGATCGACACCCGCCCGCAGCGACCGCCCGATCAACCGCTGGATTTCCACCGTGCGCCCGCCCTGCTTGCCCACAGACGCCTCGCGCCGCATCCGCGTCGTGGTCGCGCGCGGCAGCATCCCGTATTCCGCCGTCACCCAGCCCAGCCCCGAGTTCTTGAGAAACGGCGGGACGCGCTCTTCCAGCGAAGCGGTGCAAAGCACACGGGTGTCGCCGATCCGGATCAGGCACGACCCTTCGGCATGTTTCGTCACGCCGGTCTCGATTGAAACGGGGCGCATTTCGCTTACATCACGGCCTGACGGGCGCATGGCATATCCTCTCTCGGGTTCGGCGCTTTGCTCCCACGAGAGGGGGGCCGATGCAAGCCCGATTGACGCAACGCTGCGTTGTCCTTTAATTACCGCGCTTTTCAGGAGGACTGCCGAAGGTGACCGAGACCCCGCGACTTCTCGACGAGATGAACGACCGCTCGCGCGAGGTCTTCCGCCGGGTGGTCGAGGGCTATCTGGAAACCGGCGATCCGGTGGGCTCGCGCACGCTGACCCGCACCATGAGCGAGAAGGTCAGCGCCGCCACCATCCGCAACGTGATGCAGGACCTGGAATTCCTCGGCCTTCTGGACAGCCCGCATGTCTCGGCCGGGCGGATACCCACGCAGCTCGGCCTGCGCATGTTCGTCGATGGCCTGCTGGAAATGCGCGAGCTTGAGAGCGAGGATCGAGAAAAGATCGACGCGACGCTGGACAGCAACGAACGCGATATGGGCGTGATGCTGGACCGGGTCGGCGCGGCGCTGTCGGGCGTGACGCGGGGGGCGTCGCTGGTCCTGGCGCCGAAACACGAGGCGCCGATCAAGCATATCGAGTTCGTGAGCCTTGCCCCCGACCGGGCGCTGACGGTTCTGGTCTTTGCCGATGGCCATGTCGAGAATCGCATCTTCGAGCCCGCGCCGGGCCAGACGCCGTCCTCCATGCGCGAGGCGGCGAATTTCCTGAACGCCCTGGCCGCCGGCAAGACCCTCAGCGAGTTGCGCGACGTGATGCAGGTCGAGATCGCGCGCCGTCGCCGCGAGTTGAACGAATTGGCCCGCGTGATGGTCGAGGCCGGGCTTGCCGTCTGGGAGAACAAGGGCGAGCCGCATGAGCGGCTGATCGTGCGCGGCCGGGCGAACCTGCTGGCCGACAGCGCCGAGGCCGAGGAACTGGACCGCATCCGCACCCTGTTCGACGATCTGGAACGCAAGCGCGACATCGTCGAGTTCCTTGAGCTTGCCGAGGAAGGCGAGGGCGTGCGCATCTTCATTGGCTCCGAAAACAAGCTTTTTTCACTTTCGGGTTCCTCTCTGGTGGTCTCTTCATATATGAACGCTGACCGGAAGATCATCGGAGCCGTTGGCGTGATCGGGCCGACCCGGCTGAACTACGGGCGGATCGTGCCCGTCGTGGACTATACGGCACAGCTGGTCGGAAAGCTGATTTCCGACCGGGGCAAGGGATAAGACATGGCTGACGCAGAGAAGAAAGAGATCGAGATCGACATCGAGGCGCCCGGAGACGAGAGCACGGAAGAGACCGACCAAGTCCAGGCCGACCCTGAGGCCGACGAGATCGCGAACCTCCGCGCCGAGCGGGATGAACTGCGCGACCGTTTCATGCGGGCGCTGGCCGATGCCGAGAACTCGCGCAAGCGGGCCGACCGCGACCGGCGCGAGGCCGAGAATTACGGCGGGGCCAAGCTCGCCCGCGACATCCTGCCGGTCTATGACCACCTGTCGCGCGCGCTGGATATCGTGACCGAGGAACAGCGCGAGGCGCAAAAGGCGTTCCTCGAAGGGGTCGAGCTGACCCTGCGCGAGCTGCTGAACGTCTTTTCCAAGCACGGGATCGAGCGCGTGGCGCCCGAGGTTGGCGATACGTTCGACCCGCAGATGCACCAGGCGATGTTCGAGGCGTCGGTGCCCGGAACGAAGGCCGGTGAGATCATCCAGGTGATGACGGTCGGCTTCACGCTGCACGACCGCCTGTTGCGCCCCGCGCAGGTCGGTGTGTCCTCGACGCCGGCCTCCTAGTCGCGGTCGGCAAGCGCCTTCAACGCGTACACCAGCTCCAGCGCCTCGCGCGGGGACAGCTCGTCGGGATGCACCTCGGCGAGCATCTGTTCCAGGGCAGAAGGGCGGTTCTGCGGCGGGGCGGCCCGGACCGCCGAGAACAGTGGCAGATCGTCGATCAGCCCCCTTTG
>NZ_DSDD01000492.1:0-4123 GCF_011048875.1 Rhodovulum sp. | reverse complement strand
TTCGAGATCTCGGCCAGCGACACCAGCCCGCCCTCGGGGATCAGGGCCAGATCGACCAGCGCCACCATCGCGTAGCGCCCCTTGGTGCTCAGTTTCATCGCCACCCTCCCGCAGACGGTTGACGCAGCGCGGGTGGGCCATTACCTCGGACTGCACCCCGAGCCCACGCTCGTCGGGTGGACCTGTCCTATGTAGCCCGGCCCTTCTCGTCAAGAATCCGGGCCTCGCGAACGAGAAGAACATAAATGCCCGAGGTCATCTTTCCCGGCCCCGAAGGCCGTCTCGAAGGCCGCTACCATCCGCAGAAAGACAAGGACGCCCCCATCGCCATCGTGCTGCATCCGCATCCGCAATTCGGCGGAACGATGAACAACCGGGTCGTCTACAACCTGCACTACGCGTTTCACCGCATGGGCTTTACCGTGCTGCGGTTCAATTTCCGCGGGGTGGGGCGCAGCCAGGGCGAATACGACCAGGGCATCGGCGAGTTGTCGGATGCGGCGGCCGCGCTCGATTACCTGCAATCCATGAACCAGAACGCCAAGCATTGCTGGGTTGCGGGGTTCTCCTTCGGGGCGTGGATCGGCATGCAGCTTCTGATGCGGCGGCCCGAGATCACCGGCTTCGTCTCGGTCAGCCCGCCCGCCAACATGTACGATTTCTCGTTCCTCGCCCCCTGCCCGTCCTCGGGCCTGGTGATCCACGGCTCGGCCGACCGCGTCGCGCCGCCCGCCGACACCCGCGCGCTGGTGGACAAGTTGCACGAGCAGAAGGGCATCACCATCACCCATGACGAGATCGAGGGCGCGGACCATTTCTTCCAGGATCCGCATATGGACGCGCTGATCGATCATGTCAGCACCTATGTCCGGCGCCGCCTGACCGAGGGCACCCGCTGACGGAGGCAAGGGCGTGGCGATTCTCGACGATCTAGCCGACACCCTGGCCCGCGAGGCGCTGGAACTGGCGGAACAGCTGGACGATGACCGGCTGATCGACGAGATGGCCAGGGCGATCGGCGAGTCGTCGCCCACCACCCAGGAAGCGTTCATGACCGCCGTGCGCATCCGCCGCGCCCTTGGCCGCGGTCGCGCGGTGATGGATCGCAAGCGCAGCACCCACGCCCTGCCCCCGCCCGAACAGGGCGATTCCGCCTAGGGCCGACCAGGGGTGGCCGAGGCATGCGGCAGGCCGCCGGGGGCTGGAGCTTTGGCATGGGCAGCGGCTCGGGCAATGCGGTGCCTCGCGCCAGGTCGCGCGCCTGTCCCGGCGGGCCGAGCACCACAGAACCGCGCGATCAGGTCGATGCGTGGACCGATCTCGCGGCCGCCGGCGACCGCGATTGCCGTGTCCGTTCACCGGGGGATCACTACGGTATACAAAAGCATACCGCTCTGGCCTGAACCGGTGAAATCGGCTATGACCCGCACGATGCGCGATTCCCGCAATCCTGAACGAGGGGCCACATGACGAAGATCAAAGTCGACAATCCGGTCGTCGAACTCGACGGCGACGAGATGACCCGGATCATCTGGGACTTCATCAAGAAGAAGCTGATCCTGCCCTATCTCGATGTCGACCTTCTGTATTACGACCTTGGCATCGAGGAACGCGACCGGACCGACGACCAGATCACCATCGACGCCGCCGAGAAGATCAGGGAGGTCGGCGTCGGCGTGAAATGCGCCACGATCACCCCCGACGAGGCGCGGGTCGAGGAATTCGGCCTCAAGAAGATGTGGAAATCGCCCAACGGCACGATCCGCAACATCCTGGGCGGCGTCGTCTTCCGCGCCCCGATCATCTGCCGCAACGTGCCCCGCCTGGTGCCCGGCTGGACCCGGCCCATCGTGATCGGCCGCCACGCCTTCGGCGACCAGTACCGCGCGACCGACATCAAGTTCCCCGGCCCCGGCACGCTCAGCCTGAAATTCGTGGGCGAGGACGGCACGGTGATCGAGGAAGAGGTGTTCAAGGCGCCCTCCTCGGGGGTCTATATGGGGATGTACAACCTCGACCAGTCGATCATCGACTTCGCGCGCGCCTCGATGAACTATGCCCTGGCGAAGGGCTGGCCGCTCTATCTCTCGACCAAGAACACCATCCTGAAACAGTATGACGGCCAGTTCATGATCCTGTTCCAGAAGGTGTTCGACGAGGAATTCGCCGACCGCTTCAAGGCCAAAGGCATCACCTACGAACACCGCCTGATCGACGACATGGTGGCCTGCGCGATGAAGTGGAACGGCGGCTTCGTCTGGGCCTGCAAGAACTATGACGGCGACGTGCAGTCCGACACCGTGGCGCAGGGCTTCGGCAGCCTCGGGCTGATGACCTCGATCCTGATGACGCCCGACGGCAAGACCGTCGAGGCCGAGGCCGCGCACGGCACCGTCACCCGCCACTACCGCCAGCACCAGAAGGGCGAAGAGACCTCGACCAATTCCATCGCGTCGATCTACGCCTGGACCGGCGGGCTGAAGCATCGCGCCAAGCTGGACGGCAACGAGCGGCTCGCCCATTTCGCGGAGACGCTGGAACGGGTGGTGGTCGAAACGGTCGAGGCGGGCGACATGACCAAGGATCTGGCGCTGCTGGTCGGGCCGGACCAGAAATGGCTGACCACCATGGGCTTCCTTGAGAAGGTGGACGAGAACCTGAACAGGGCGCTGGCGGGCTGAGGCGCGGGCGGGTCGCTGCCGCCCACCCGAAGACCGGGCCGCATGTCGTCAGGGCATGCGGCCCCCCGGGGACGCCATCCGTCTGGACAATTCCGTCCGGCAACGGCATTTCCGGATCATGCAGCTTTCCGTTCCCCGCCACAGCCTGCCTGACGACGCCCAGGGGCTGATCGTCGGCACGCTTCTCGTGGCGATCTCGGTCCAGCTGCTCAGTGCCGCGGGGCTGGTCACCGGCCAGATCGCGGGGCTGGCGCTGGTGGCTTCCTATGCCTCCGGATGGTCCTTCGGCGCCCTCTTCTTCGCGCTCAACCTGCCCTTCTACCTGCTGGCGCTGCGCCGCATGGGGCGGGCCTTCACGCTCAAGACCCTTGCGGCGGTGGGTCTTCTCTCGCTGTTCACGGAAACGCTGCCCCATGTCATGAGCCTTGGGCCCGTTCAGCCGCTCGCGGCCGCGATCCTGGCAGGCGTGACCGCGGGCGCGGGGCTGCTTGCGCTCTTCCGCCATGGGGCAAGCCTTGGCGGCGTCGGCATCGTGGCGGTCTGGCTGCAGGACAGGCATGGCATCCGCGCGGGTTGGGTGCAGCTTGGCTTCGACGCAGCAGTCTTTGCGCTGGCCGCAGCCGTGATCGCGCCACTGACCCTGCTCTGGTCGCTGATCGGGGCGGTCGTGCTGAATGTCATCATCGCCACCAATCACCGTCGCGACCGCTATATCGCCCGCTAGGCAATCAGGACACAGACCCATGCCGAAATCCTACATTTTCCTTCTCCTGGCCATCCTGACCGAAACCATCGCGACCTCGGCCTTGCAGGCCAGCCAGCAATTCACCCGGCTTCTGCCCTCGGTCATCGTCGTGCTGGGCTATGCGCTGTCCTTCTACCTGCTCTCGCACGCGCTCAAGACAATTCCCGTCGGCATCGCCTATGCCGTCTGGTCGGGGCTGGGGATCGTCCTGATCGCGCTGATCGGCTGGTGGGTCTTCGGCCAGCGCATCGACCTGCCCGCGGTTCTGGGCATGGCGCTGATCCTTGCGGGCATCCTGGTGATCCACCTCTTTTCGAAAAGCGCGGCGCATTAGCATTGGTTCTGGCCTTTTGGGGCAAAAGCCACTATCCGCAGCACAAATCCCCCAGAGGCCAACCCCATGGACATTCGCAACATCGCGATCATCGCGCATGTGGACCACGGCAAGACGACGCTTGTGGACCAGCTCTTGAAGCAATCCGGTTCCTTCCGCGAGAATCAAGCGGTGGCCGAACGCGCGATGGATTCCAACGATCTGGAACGCGAACGCGGCATCACCATCCTGGCCAAGGCTACCTCGGTCGAGTGGGACGGGCATCGGGTGAACATCGTCGACACCCCCGGCCACGCCGATTTCGGCGGCGAGGTCGAGCGGATCCTGTCGATGGTCGATGGTGTCGTGCTGCTGGTCGATGCC
>NZ_DSDD01000391.1:0-4143 GCF_011048875.1 Rhodovulum sp. | reverse complement strand
TTCTTCCTCATCGCATCGCGCAACCCGGGAAAGGCGGGCTGTTTCGGCATGGGTGGGGCTTCTTGCAGGGATGCCCAAGCCTATCAGATCAGGCAGAAGTCGGCAGGTTTTTCAGACGTTCCTTTCCTTGGGCGGGGCGGGAACCCGTTTGCCCCTGTTTGGCGAAATACCGGACGGGACTCAAGATTCGCGAGGGCGGGGCGGGTTCGGACGCAGGATCGTATACAATCTGCGCATCCCTTGCAGACATTCCCGCTCACAATCGCCCATTCCGCGGGCAGTTGAAGAATCCCCCGTCCCGGCCGCGGCTTGCGGTTCCCCGGCGCAGGCCCACGCGACAGGGTGGACCAATCCAGATGGAAACGCCGATGCGATCGGACCTCGACCTTGAACTTGTCGCCCTGACCAAGCGGTACGGCCAGAGCCTTGCGGTGGATGGCATCCACCATCTGTTTTCACGCGGGCAGCTATGCCTGCCTGCTGGGGCCGTCGGGCTGCGGCAAATCCTCGACGCTCAGGATAATCGCGGGCCATGAGGACGTTTCGGACGGTGCCATCGTGCTGGGCGGTCACGACATCGTGCATCTGCCGCCCGCGAAACGCGGCACCGCGATGATGTTCCAGAACAACGCGCTGTTTCCCCATCTCAGCGTCACCGACAACGTGGCCTTCAGCCTCAAGATGAAGGGCATCGACCGCGACACACGCCGCAGGCAGGCGGGCAAGATGCTGGAACTGGTGCACATGCAGCATCTGGCCGACCGGCTGCCCGCGCAGCTTTCGGGCGGCCAGCAGCAGCGCGTGGCGCTGGCGCGGGCGCTGATCCACCGGCCGCAGGTGCTGTTGCTGGACGAACCGCTCTCCGCGCTGGACCCGTTCCTGCGCATCCGCATGCGGGCCGAGTTGAAGCAGCTTCAACGCGAACCGGGGATCACCTTCATCCATGTCAGCCATGGCCAGGAGGAGGCGCTGGCGCTGGCCGACGAGATCGTGGTGATGAACAACGCCCGGATCGAACAGGCCGGCCCCGCGCGCGAGGTGTTCAACGCACCGCGGACCGAATTCGTCGCGCGCTTCATGGGCGGGCATAACGTGATCGCGCTGCCGCAGGGCCATTTCGCCATCCGCGCCGACCGGATCGCCCTGACCGGATCCGACAAGGGCAGGCTGGAAGGCCGGGTGACAGGCATCGAATACCAGGGCGCCAGCGTCGCGCTGACCCTGCTGGCCGCGGGCGATCGGGAGATCACCGCGCTTCTGCCCGAGGAGCAGTATTTCGTCCAACCCATCCAGCCCGGCGACAGCGTCGGGCTGAGCTGGGACGACGCCAACCTCCACGCGCCCGGCGCCTGACACCAGACGTCCATCATCGAGAGACAGATGACGCAAGCGACCAAACCCGACCTGAGCCGCCGGACCCTGCTGAAGGGCGCCGCCGCGGGCGTGGCGGCCAGTGCCTTCCCCGCGCCGATGATCTGGACGCAGAACATCAAGGACATCACGCTGCGCCAGTTCGGCACGGGTGTGTCGAACCTCAACGAGGTGGCGCAGAAGGTGAAGGAAGAGCTGGGCTTCACACTTGAGATGACCGCGCTGGACAGCGACGCCGTGACCCAGCGCGCCGCGACCCGGCCCAAGTCCTTCGACATCGCCGATATCGAATACTGGATCTGCAAGAAGGTCTGGCCCACGGGCAACCTGGAGGCGATGGATACCTCGAAGATCGCGAATTGCGACAGGATCGTGGGCATCTTCCGCTCGGGCAAGCTGAGGCCCGAGTCGACCATCGCCCAGGGCACCGCGCCGCATAGCGCGGGCTTTACCTCCGGTCCCGGCGGCAAGGATTTCGCGGCCGGGGAATCGGGCTGGATGACGCTGATCCCGGCGATCTGCAACGCCGACACGCTGGGCATCCGCCCCGACCTGATCGGTCGGCCGAACGATCGAAAGCTGGACGGAACTTCTGAACCCCGAATTCAAGGGCAAGGCGTCGATCCTCGACATCAGCTCGATCGGCATCATGGACGCCGCCATGGTCTGCGAGGCGATGGGCGAGATCGCCTATGGCGACCGGGGCAACATGAACCGGGAAGAGATCGACAAGGCGATGGCGATCTTCACCGAGGCCAAGAAGGCCGGCCAGTTCCGCGCCTTCTGGAAGACCTTCGACGAAAGCGTGAACCTGATGGCCTCGGGCGAGGTGATGATCCAGTCGATGTGGTCGCCCGCGATCACGGCGGTCAAGTCGCGCGGCATCCCGTGTGTCTGCCAGCCGCTGAAAGAGGGCTATCGGTCCTGGGGCGGCGGCATCGGGCTGTCGGCGAACCTGTCGGGGCTCGCCCTCGATGCGGCCTATGAATACATCAACCGGTATCTCTCGGGCTGGGGCGGCGGCTTGCTGATGCGGCAGGGCTCTTACTCGGCGGTGCCCGAAACGTCAGAGGATTTCATGTCCGAAAACGCATGGGCCTACCGGTTCGAGGGCAAGCCCGCTACCGACACCATCACCAACCCGCAGGGCCAACCGATGGCGCAGGCGGGCGACGTGCGCGATGGCGGATCGTTCTACGACCGGATGGGCACCGTTGCCTGCTGGAACGCGGTGATGGACGAGAACCCGTACCTGGTTCGCAAATGGAACGAGTTCATCGCCGCCTGACGGCCTGACCAGACCCGGCGCGCGCCCGAGCCTTGCGCGTGCCGGTCCTTGCCCTTCGCGACAGGACATGCCCATGGCCGCACTTCTCAGGAACCGACATCTGACGGGCTGGCTCTTGGCCTCTCCGCTGGCGGCGGTGCAGGCGTTCTTTCTGGTGCTGCCGATCCTGATGATCGTGGTCGTCAGCTTCTGGGGCGCGACCGAATTCTCGATCTACCCGGCCTTCGAGTTCGACAATTACCATTTCCTGCTGACCTCGCCCGTCACCTTGCAGGTCTTCCTGAACACGTTCAAATACGCGCTGGTCACCTGGGCGCTGACGCTGGGCATCGGCTTTACCGTCGCCTATTTCCCGGCCTTCCATGTCCGCAGCCAGACCTGGCAGATCGCACTGTTCCTTTTGTGCACGATCCCGTTCTGGACATCGAACATCATCCGCATGATTTCATGGATTCCGTTCCTCGGCCGCAACGGTCTGGCCAATTCCACGCCGATTTCCTGGGAGGTGATCGACGAGCTGCTGGAATGGCTGCTGTTCTCGGATTTCTCGGCGATCCTGGCCTTTGTGCATCTTTACACGCTGTTCATGGTGGTGCCGATCTTCAACACCATGATGCGCATCGACCGCAGCCTGATCGAGGCCGCCAATGACGCGGGCGCCACCGGGTTCCGGATCATGGCCAATGTCATCATCCCGCTCTGCAAGCCCGGCATAATGATCGGCTCGATCTTCGTCGTCACGCTGGTCATGGGCGGGCTTGCCTTCCGCAAGCGGTTCGCGGGCTCGGGCGTGCTGTTCCATCTTGTCGTCACGGCGCTGGTGATCCCTTCGATCCTGATCTCGCTGGGGGTGGGGCTGATCTTCAACCAGACCGGCCTTGACGTTCACTGGTCGACCAGCGGCTTTGGAGCGCAACTGACCTGGACGCTGCCCTTCGGCCTTCTGATCATGTTCGCGGTGTTCAACCGCTTTGACAAATCCTACGAGGAAGCCGCCCGCGACCTTGGCGCCAGTCCCTGGCAGACCATCGCCCATGTCGTGCTGCGGATCATCGCGCCCTCGCTGATCGGCGTGGCGCTGTTCGGCTTCACGCTGTCCGATGACGAGTTCGCCCGCACCCTGCCGACCGCGGGCAGCCGCAACACCCTGCCGCTGGAGATCCACGGCATGACCACCAATGTCACGACACCGGGGTTCTTTGCACTGGGAACGCTGACGACGCTGTTTTCCTTCCTTGTCATCGGGGTCGTCCTGACCACCGTCCGGGCGCTGAACCGCCGCCGCGCGCGGGCCGGGTCGGATGCGGGCAAGGGGATGGTCCAGGTGCATGGGCTACGTCTTCATCAACCCCAATTCCACCGCCGCGATGACCGACCAGGTGCTTGCCATGGCCCGCACCGCCCGGCCCGGCGCCCTGTTCGAGGGCTGGACCTCGACCCTTGGCCCAGCCGCGATCCAGGGCCCCGAGGATGGCGCGGCCGCG
>NZ_DSDD01000054.1:0-4171 GCF_011048875.1 Rhodovulum sp. | reverse complement strand
CCCGATCGGCTATCCTCCGCCGCCCCGTCCCCCTTGCCCGCGCCTTTGCCCTGCCTTAGACAGACCCCGCTGAGAAAGGACCGCCCCGATGCTCGACCTTGCCTATCAAGCCCCCGAACCCAAGGTGATCTCCGGCGCCAAAGCCGATTGGGAACTGGTGATCGGGCTGGAGGTCCATGCCCAGGTGGCCTCGAATGCCAAGCTGTTCTCGGGCGCCTCGACCGCGTTTGGCGCCGAGCCCAATGCCAATGTCGCCTTCGTCGATGCCGCGATGCCCGGCATGCTGCCTGTCATCAACGAGTTCTGCGTGGCCCAGGCGGTGCGCACCGGGCTTGGGCTGAAGGCGCAGATCAACCTGGTGTCGGCTTTTGACCGCAAGAACTATTTCTACCCCGACCTGCCGCAGGGCTACCAGATTTCCCAGCTTTATCATCCCATTGTCGGCGAGGGTGAGGTTCTGGTCGACATGGGCCCCGGCGTCGCGCGGCTTGTGCGTATCGAGCGCATCCATCTCGAACAGGACGCGGGCAAGTCGATCCATGACATGGATCCGGCCATGTCCTTTGTCGATCTCAACCGCACCGGCGTCGCCCTGATGGAGATCGTCAGCCGCCCCGACATCCGCGGCCCCGAGGAGGCGGCGGCCTATGTCGGCAAGCTGCGCCAGATCATGCGCTATCTGGGCACCTGCGACGGCAACATGCAGAACGGCAACCTGCGCGCCGATGTGAACGTCTCGATCTGCCGGCCCGGCGCCTACGAGGCGTGGCTGGCCGGGGATGCCGAGGCGCTGGGAACGCGCTGTGAAATCAAGAACATGAACTCGATGCGCTTCATCCAGGCCGCGATCGAGTACGAGGCGCGCCGCCAGATCGCCATCGTCGAGGATGGCGGACAGGTGGTGCAGGAAACCCGGCTCTACGATCCCGACAAGGGCGAGACGCGGTCGATGCGCTCGAAGGAGGAGGCGCATGATTACCGCTACTTCCCCTGCCCCGACCTGCTGCCGCTGGAGATCGAACAGGCCTGGGTGGACGAAATCCGCGCCGCGCTGCCTGAACTTCCCGACGAGAAAAAGGCGCGCTTTGTCAAAGACTTCGGCCTGACCGAATACGATGCCGGCGTGTTGACGGCGGAGGTGGATTCGGCGGGGTATTTCGAGGAGGTGGCGAAAGGGCGGGACGGGAAGACGGCGGCGAACTGGGTCATCAACGAGCTGTTCGGACGGCTCAGGAAAGATGACCGGGAGATTACCGACAGCCCCGTGAGCCCGGAACAACTGGGAAAGATCATCGACCTTATCACCTCGGGCGACATTTCCGGCAAGATTGCCAAGGACCTGTTCGAGATCGTCTATACCGAAGGCGGCGATCCGGGCGAGATCGTCGAGACGCGGGGGATGCGGCAGGTTACCGACCTGTCGGCGATCGAGGCGGCGGTCGACGAATGTATCGCGGCGAACCCGGCGCAGGTGGAAAAAGCCAAGCAGAATCCGAAGCTTGCAGGCTGGTTCGTGGGCCAGGTGATGAAGGCCACGGGGGGCAAGGCCAACCCGCAGGCAACGGGCGAGATCGTCGCGCGGAAGCTGGGCCTCTGACCGCGACCGTCCCGTTCGGCAAATCGGACTTCCATCGGATTTTCATCGGACTTTCATCGGACTTTTTTCCGATGGAAACCGTCATGCGCGGGCCTGGGACGCCCGGTACAGGAACGCGATCAGTTCGCGCAGGACACCTTGACCGTGAATTGCCGGGCGCGCTCCGCAAGTTCCTCGGGAGGCAAGGCTTGGCCAATCGGCATCACGACCGGGTCGATCCCGTTCTGAAAGAGGAACAGCTTGGCGATCTCGCCCCGGATGGCGAAGTTCACGTTCTGGGGAATGTCTCCGATGGCATCGGCCACCTTCAGCGCGTCTAGCTTCGAGACCACCACGCCCACCACGGCCCCGTCGGCGGCAAGGACTGGACCGCCGGAATTCCCGGGCTGCACCGGAGCCGAGATCTGCATCCGGACTCCGTCGCCCATCAGCCCGGTCGCGGCAGAGATAGAACCGCGTGTCACGTTGAGCCCGCCGAGCAGGCCGAGCAGCGGATAGCCGACCACCGTGATGTCCGAGTTGAGGCGCGCAGGCTCTCGGGCGAAGATGGCGGTTTCGGTCTCGACAGGGCTGTCAAGGCGCAAAAGCGCAAGATCGAACTCGTCCGAGCTTCCGCGCAGCGATGCGCTGGCCTCGTTTACCGTGATGCTTCTGCATCCCGAAACGACATGGGCATTCGTCAGGACATCGCCCGCATGGGTCACGAAGAAACCGGTCCCGCTTGCGTCGGGCCGATCCTCCGTGCCGCCGGGCGGTCTGTCGGGGTCTGCGGCGCTTGGCCTTTCCGGCTCGTCCATTGTGCGCATGAAATCCAGCGATAGCGCGACGGTTTCCTTGAGCCACCACCCGGTTTCAGGTTGCAGCGGCGGCGCCCGGCCACGGGCAATGCTGGAGGCGACGGCATCAAGAACGGTCTGGTCGCGGCGCTCTGACGAAAGCATGACCGTCGACCAATAACCGGCGATCAGGTCGGATCGCGTGTATAGGATCGCGCCATCGGCGGTGCGCGATTTGGTCACCAGCATGTCGTTCTTGCGCAGGGTGTAGATCGGATTTGCGGACCAGTGCTTGGCCGCCGTAAACTCGTGAAGGCGCAGCGTCATCGCGCGATCGGCGACGGTGATCGAGTATCTCAGCGAACTCGTTCTGTGTTCCCAGTTGGAGAAATTCTCTGACGCCCCGCCCTGTCTTGAAGTGGCAAACGGGAAAAGGAACGACAGGCCGAGCACTTCGTTGCGGAGCATGTCCCAGCCCTCGCGCTCGATCCGGTCGAACAGAGAAAATGCCAGAATGCCCACATGCCAACGGCGTGGCCCCGTTGCGTATTCCGCACGGGAATACGCATCCATGGCCCTCTGGCTGAGTCCGCCCCATGCCCCGTCCAGCAAGCCGTTGTAATGGCCCTCGAACGCAAGTGCGGCCTGGATGAACCGTCGCTCGCCATTGGTGAGCGGCGCGGGGTCGAAACCGTCCCATAGGCGATCAAAACTGTCCGCCGCCGCGGGTATCGCCCAGACCGCAACGAGAATCGACCAAAACAGACCCCGGACAGCGACAAGCACGCCTTTGCATCACCCCTGAGACTCTCTGTGGCCAGAATAGTACCATCCCGAGCGTTCAGAAATATGGCCGAACGTCATTCACCTCCGGGTGAGGCTGGTGGGCGGCGGGACTCGAATCGGCTAGGAGGGGCGAGGCGAAGAGCGCGGGACGGGCGATGAGCGTTTACGAATACAGGGTGCTGCCCGCCCCCGAGCGGGGCAAGCGGGTGAAGGGGGCGAACGGGGCGGCGGATCGGTTTGCGCTGGCGCTGACCGAGATCCTGAACGCGATGGCGGCCGAGGGTTGGGAATACCAGCGCGCCGAGAGCCTGCCCTGCAGCGAGCGCAAGGGGCTGACCGGGCGGATCGAGGTCACGCAGAACCTGCTGGTGTTCCGCCGGGCGCGGATGCCGGGCGAGAGGCGCGCGCTGCCCGACAGCCCCGAGGCGATCGCGGCGGCGGCGGCGGCTTCGCTGGCGGGCTTTGCCGGACGGGGCGTCCCGCCTGCGGGGGTGCCGAGCCTGGGCGCCCCGAGCCGGGCGCCGGGGCCGCGGCCGGGCCGCCCGCTGGGCCCGGCGCGGGACGACTAGACGCGGATGTCGAGCGCCAGCGCGTGGATGCGGGCGACCAGGTCGGGGCCGAGGGCGCGGTGGATGGCGCGATGCCGCTCGATCCGCGACAGCGGCGCAAGGGCGGGGGCGGAGATGGTCACGCGCAAATGCGTCTTCCCCCCTTCGCGCCAGCCGGAATGGCCGCGATGGCGTTCGCTGTCATCGACCACTTCGAGATGATCGGGGACGAGTTCCGCCATCAGCCGGTCACGGATTTCCTCGGCAATACTCATTTTTCGTCCTTCGTCCCCTTCATTCTCACACTCAACTGACTAAACTCTCCGGTTCGAGTCGCAAAGGGCACAGGCCATGACGAAAACCGATCCCTTCGGGTTCGACATCTCCGTCTCGGCGGACAAGAAGAAGCGCACGCGCGGGCGGCGCGGAATGTCCGGGGCGTTCGAGACCTCCCAGCGGGTCTG
>NZ_DSDD01000117.1:0-4177 GCF_011048875.1 Rhodovulum sp. | reverse complement strand
CGGTCTCGACTTCCACATGGGCGACGACGGCGGCGGCGGCGACGTGATGGAAGCCTGAGCTGGTCCGCGACCGATCCGACAGGCCCCGTCGGCGCGCGCCGGCGGGTCTCTTGCTGGCCGCCAAGCGGTCGCTTGACCGCGGGGGCGGGGCGCAGTAGCCACCACCCATGGCGCGCGCACCCCTTTTGCAGCTTTCCGGCATCTCTCTGACCTTTGGCGGCAACCCTGTCTTTGCGGGTGTCGATCTGGTGATCCAGCCGGGCGACCGGGTGGCGCTGGTGGGGCGCAACGGATCGGGCAAGTCGACGCTGATGAAGGTGATGGCGGGCCTGGTCGAGCCCGATGCGGGCGCGCGTATCCTCTCGCCCGGCACCACGGTCGGCTACATGGAGCAGGATCCCGACCTGTCGGGCTTTGCCACGCTGGGCGATTTCGCCGCCGCGACATTGCCGCCGGGCGAGGAATACCGCGTGGCGATGGTGGCCGAGGGGCTGAAATTCGACCCCGCCACCCCGGTCGCGACCGCCTCGGGCGGCGAGCGGCGGCGGGCGGCTCTGGCCCGTCTTCTGGCCGAGGCGCCGTCGCTGATGCTGCTGGACGAGCCGACCAACCATCTGGACATCGAGGCGATTGCCTGGCTGGAATCGCAACTGGGCGAGACACGCTCGGCCTTCGTGCTGATCTCGCATGACCGGGCCTTCCTGCGCGCGCTGGCGCGCGCGACGCTGTGGATCGACCGGGGCGAGGTGCGCCGCCAGGAGCGCGGCTTCGAGGCGTTCGAGGCATGGCGCGACAAGGTCTGGGCCGAGGAGGACGAGGCGCGCCACAAGCTCGAGCGCAGGATCAAGGCCGAGGGCCGCTGGGCGGTCGAGGGGATATCGGCCCGGCGCAAGCGCAACCAGGGACGGCTGCGCGCGCTGGCCGCGATGCGCGAGGACCGCGCGGCGATGATCCGCCGCCAGGGCACCGCGGCGATGGCGCTGGACTCGGGGCCGCAATCGGGCAAGCGGGTGATCGAGGCCAGGGGTATCTCGAAGAGCTTTGACGACCGTGCGATCCTGCGCGATTTCAGCCTGCGCATCCACCGGGGCGAGCGTGTGGCGCTGGTCGGACCGAACGGCGCGGGCAAGACGACGCTGTTGCGGATGCTGACCGGTGGACTGGCGCCCGATACCGGCGAGGTGGTCCTGGGCTCGAACGTGCAGATGGCGGTGTTCGACCAGAACCGCGCCGCGCTGGACCCCGACATGACGCTGTGGGAAAGCCTGACCGGCGATCCGGAGATGCGCGTTTCGGGCAAGGCCGACCAGGTGCTGGTGCGCGGCAGGCCCCGCCATGTGGTCGGTTATCTCAAGGACTTCCTTTTCGACGAGGCGCAGGCCCGTGCGCCGGTCCGCGCGCTGTCGGGCGGCGAGCGGGCGCGGCTGCTACTGGCGCGGATCATGGCGCGCGAGTCGAACCTTCTGGTTCTGGACGAGCCGACGAACGACCTGGATGTCGAGACGCTGGATCTGTTGCAGGAATTGCTGTCGGACTATGATGGCACGGTGCTGCTGGTCAGCCATGATCGTGATTTCCTCGACCGGGTGGCGTCCACCACCATCGCGATGGAGGGCGACGGCAAGGCCGTGGTCTATGCCGGGGGCTGGTCCGATTACCGCGGCCAGCGGGGGGGCGTGAGCGATGCGCGGCCATCCGAGAAGCCTGCCGCCCCGGCTCCGAAACAGGTGCCCCGGAAGGCGGAAAGGACCGCGCAGGGGCTGAGCTTCACCGAAAGGCACAGGCTCGACGCGCTGCCCGCGGAGATCGCGCGGCTTGAGGCCGAGATCGGCAGGATCGAGGCGCTGCTGGCCGATCCGGGGCTGTTTGCGCGCGATCCCTCGAAATTCGCGAGGGCGAGCGAGGCGCTGGCGGAACGACAGGCGGCGTTGTCCGAGGCCGAGGAGGACTGGCTGATGCTGGCCGAGAAGGCCGAGGCGACGGAACGCTAGACGGGGGAGCGGTTTCGCCCCGGCTTGCGCCGGGGCGACCGGGTGGGGGGGGCGCTGCCCCCCGTCCTTCGGACTCCCCCCGGGATATTTGCGGCCAGAAGAAGCAGGGTTCGGGGTTTTCCCGGCGAGGCCGGATCGGGCGGCCTCAGCGCATTCTCAGCGCGCCGTCGAGCCGGATCACCTCGCCATTCAGATAGCAATTCTCGATGATGTGGCAGACAAGGGCCGCGAATTCGGCCGGGGCGCCCAGCCGCGGCGGGTTCGGCACATCGGCGGCCAGCCCGTCCATCACCTCCTGGCCCAGACCTTCGAGCATCGGGGTGCGGAAGACGCCGGGTGCGACGGCCATCACGCGGATGCGCAGATTCGCCAGATCGCGGGCAAGCGGCAGGGTCATCGCGGCGATACCGCCCTTGGAGGCGGCATAGGCGGCCTGACCCTTCTGCCCGTCGAAGGCGGCGATCGAGGCGGTGTTGATGATCACGCCGCGACAGCCATCGGCCTCGTGATCGTTCCCGGCCATCTCGGCGGCGGCCAGGCGCAGCACGTTGAAGCTGCCGATCAGGTTGATCTCGACGGTGCGGCGGAAGCTTTCCAATGCGTGCGGCCCGTTCCGGCCCAGAAGCCGTTCCGCGGTGGCGATGCCGGCGCAGTTGATGCAGGCGGTCAGTCCGCCCATCTGCGCGACCGCCTCGCCGATGGCCTGGGCGACCGAGGTTTCGTCGGTGACATCGACCGGCTTGAAGCCCGCGCCGATCTCGGCCGCCAGCGCCATGCCGCGTTCGGCGTCGCGGTCGAGGATGGTCACCGCCGCCTCGCCCGCGCAGAGCGCGCGCGCCGCCGCCGCCCCGAGACCCGAGGCGCCCCCGGTCACGATCGCCTTTGTTTCGCTGATCCGCATGGTTTACCCTCCCTTCCGGCTCGTCCGGCCAGTGCTAGCCGCGACGCGCGCGGCTTGTCCATGCGTCCTTGCAGCCTACCAGCGCCCGCTGGCGCCCCCACCCGAAGACCGGCCGCCGCCGAAGCCGCCGCTCGACCCGCCGGGGCGCGAGATCGGGTAGGTTTTCGTGTCGCTCGGCCCGCAGGCGGGGCAGGAGGTGACCTGTCGGCCGTCGCCCGCCTCGGCGCTTGTGGCGGGGCAGATCACCTCGCGGATCTGATGCAGGCCGCGCTGGCCGCAACCGGGGCAGCGCCGGACCCGCAGGCCCAGATCGCCCAGCCGCCGCCGGAAGGCGACCGCCAGAAAGAAGGCCGCGAACAGCAGCAGCGGCAGAAGCCCCGCCCCCCATCCACCCGTGCCCGAGCCGGACCCGGGCGGCTTGCCCGCGGCACGGGGCCGGGCGATGCGGGCGATGGCGGCCATGGTGCCGGTCTCGATCCCCTCGGAATAGCGGTCCTCGCGGAACAGCGGCAGGAAGCTCTCCTCGGCCACATCGCGCGCCACGCGGTCCCAGTCGCGCGCATGACCTGCGCCCAGTTCCAGCCGCATCTCGCGGTCGCGATGGGCAACCAGAACGAGGATGCCGTCATTGCGCGTCGCATCGCCCACGCCCCAGGTGTTGAAAAGGTGCGTCGCGAAATCCTCGAACAGGCCGAGATACCCGTAATCGGACCGGCGGGCGATGGTCACCACGGTCATCTCGACCCCGGTTTCGGCCCGCAGCGCGGACAGCGCGGCGCGCAGGCGGTCCTCGGCCGCGGCCTCGATGATCGGCATGGTCGTTGACAAAAAGATCGTCAGGCGCGGACCAGTTGCCGGTCTGGGCAAGTGCCGGGGCCTGCGCGACCAGCAGCGGGATCGTCAGGATCGGGGCAAGTCGGCAGGCCATGGGCTGTCTCCGGGGAGGCGGGGAGCGATTGTCCGGCGGCTGGGCGAGCGGCTGCCGCTTGTCCAGCCCCCGCCCGGCGGAAAGCCGCCGGGCGGGGAGCGTGGAACAGGGGCGGTGTCACATCCCCGTGTTCGTCCCTTTCACTGCAGGCGATGCAACCCTTTTTACAACGTTGTCGACAGGCGGCGGTTCGGACGCCTGGCCCTTGTCGGGCCTAATTCCGAGGACGATAGAGAAGCAAGGAGAATTCCGATGAAACTGAATCGTTTCACGCTTCCGCTGGCGCTGACTTTCGGCGCCGTTGCGGTCACCCCGGCGCTGGCCGGCAGCTACAGCCCCGCCCCGGCCGATGCGCCG
>NZ_DSDD01000053.1:0-4199 GCF_011048875.1 Rhodovulum sp. | reverse complement strand
TCAAGGTGTCGGCCGGGCGCGACCCGCGCGGCATGACCGTGATCGCCGGTGACGGCGAGGCGGTGGGCAAGATCGTCGACATGTGGATCGACGAGCCCGAGCAACTGGTGCGCTATCTCGAGGCCGAACTGGACGAGGCCCATGGTGGCGGACGCCGTCTGATCCCGATGCAGGTCGCCGTCATCAGCCGGTTCAAGCCCCAGGTGGGTGTGCGCCTGATCTATGGCAAGCACTTCGCCGGTGTGCCGACCATCAAGTCGGCCAACAAGGTGACCAAGCTGGAGGAAGAGAAGATTTGCGCCTACTATGCCGGTGGCACGCTTTATGCCGACCCGGCGCGGCAGGAACCGCAACTCTAAACCCGAGGAGCGAACGGACGCATGTCCCACGACGATTTCGACGTCGAGCCCATCAAGGGCCTGCCCGAGCATCTGCCGGAGGGGGAACACATCCTCTGGCAGGGTTCGCCCGACTGGTGGGTTCTGGCCCGCGAGAGCCTCGCGCTTTACTGGGTCGGCGGCTATTTCGTCGTGCTCTACCTCTGGCGTGTGATCGTCGCCACCGAGACGATGTCTCTGCCCCAGGCGGCGGTCGCTTCCTCGTTCTTCCTGGTCCTGGGGGCCGTGGTCTGCGCCTTGCTCGCGGTCACGTCCCTCGTCCAGGCAAAGGCGGCGGTCTACACGGTCACCAATCGCAGGGTCGTCCTGCGGATTGGCGCGGCGCTCACGATGACGCTGAACCTGCCCTATACCTGGATTGGGAACGCCAATCTTGACCTCCGGAAATCCGGAACCGGGACGATCGCCTTCGAACTGATGGGAACGACCCGGTTTTCCTATCTTCTGTGCTGGCCTCATGTCCGTCCCTGGCGCATTGCCCGCACGGAACCCGCGTTCCGCTGCATCCCTGACGCGGCGAAGGTTGCAAGGCTGATCGCCGAAGCCGCGGAAACGCGGGTTTCCGAACCCAAGATCGCGCGCGTCCCGGACGAAGACACGCTGGCAGCGGAGTAGCCAATGGCCGCCAGCGACCCCCAGAAGCGCCCGCGGAAGACCGACGGGATGGAAAAGATCCCGCCGATCATGATCAAGGCCATGTTCGGCACGGTTCTGCTTGCGCTTGTGATGGTGACGTGGGCGCGGCTGACGGACAAGCCGCTCTCGGCCCTTCCCGACCAGGATGCGCCGATTGCCATCGAACGTCAGATCGTGATCGAGGGCAGCAATTCGGGCCGGGCCACGGTCTATGATATCGATGGCAACATCATTCGCGAATTCGGATCCCTCGAAGGGGGGTTCATCTCCGGCATCTGGCGGGTGCTGCGGCATGAGCGCGGCAAGATCGACGCGCCTCTCGACGCGCCTGTCAGGCTCGTCCGCTACGAAAGCGGGCGGCTCTCCCTGTACGACGACCTGACTGGTTGGCGTGCGGAACTGATCGGCTTCGGTGCCAAAAACGCGGCAGCTTTCGCGCGGCTGCTGGATTGATCGGGAGGATTGGGAACATGGGTCCTCCTACAAAAAACAGGGAACCGGGAAATGGGACTTTTTACACGAGAGAAGGAGACCGCACCCTGCACGGTTGAGGTTTCCCACAAGTTCGAGAGCCTCCACGCTCATGTGCGGTTCAACAACGGGGCCGTCGTCCACCCGGGCGACGAGGTTCTCGTGCACGGCCCCGAGATCATGGCCCCCTATGGCGAGGTCGTGACCGAAGATCGCGTGGCCACCATTACACGCGCTTCGGCCGTCGAGCGTCTGTGGACGCGGCTGACCGGCGATCTGGAAGTCATGGAACTCTGCGAGTTCTCCTTTTCCGAGAAGGCCACGCTGTGAACGTCCATACCGCCGATGCCACCACCGTCGAAGAGGGCCTGGCCATCCAGGAGGCCCGGGCCGTCCTCGACAGCGAAAGCGCAACCGCGGTCGCCATGCAGGATACCCTGCTGACCCCGCGCTTCTACACCACCGATTTCGACGAGCTTGACGCGATCGACGTCACCCCCGTCCGCAAGGACTGGGACCAGCTCATCGAGGAAATGAAGGCCGACCCGAACAAGGGCCACTTCAAGAAGGACGAGAACTGGGACCATGTCGACTGGGACGGCATGGACCCACAATTGCGCAAGGAATTCATCGACTTCCTGATCTCCTCCTGCACGGCCGAGTTCTCGGGCTGCGTGCTTTACAAGGAGATGAAGCGGCGCGGCAAGAACCAGGACATCACCGAACTGTTCCAGCTGATGGCGCGCGACGAGGCGCGGCATGCGGGCTTCATCAACGACGCGCTGCGCGAGGCGGGGATCGCGGTGAACCCGGGCTTCCTCACCCAGAAGAAGAAATACACCCATTTCCGCCCCAAGTTCATCTCCTACGCGACCTACCTGAGCGAAAAGATCGGCTACGCCCGCTACATCACGATCTACCGCCATCTCGAGGCGCATTCCGACAAGCGGTTCCACCCGATCTTCAAGTGGTTCCGCGAGTGGTGCAATGACGAGTTCCGCCATGGCGAGGCCTTCGCCCTGCTGATGAAGACGGACCCGAAACTGACCTCGGGCATCAATGTCTGGTGGATCAGGTTCTTCCTGACCGCGGTCTATGCCACGATGTATGTCCGCGACCACCAGCGCCCGGCTTTCCACAAGGCGCTGGACGTCGATACCGACTGGTATGGGCAGGAGGTGTTCCGCAAGACGTCGGAACTGTCGAAACAGGTCTTCCCGATCATGCTCGACATCGACCACCCGCGCTGGATGAAGGGGCTCAAGGCCCTTCAGGTGGCCTCGGTCCAGGTCGACCGGGCGAAAAAGGCGGGCGGCGTGGGCGGCAAGCTCTCGCAATGGGCCGGCAGCGCCCGGGCGGCATGGGCCTTTGCCATGCTCTTCACGATCCCGGCGAAGAAACATCAGGTCCCCGTGAAGACCAGACTGGAGCCCGTATATTGATCGAATCGGCCTGGTTCGCGGCGCTCGCGGCGCTTTTCATCTGGTGGTTCTCCACCGGAGCGATCCTCGTGGTCGTGCGCCGGGCCGAGCATCGCGGGCGCCTGGCGCATCTGCGCGCCACGATCGTGGCCCTGCCCCTTCTTGGGGGCGGGGTGCTGCTCTACGAGTTGACCAGGTACATGGAAACGGCGGGCGCCTCCTATCTGGCGTTCCTCGCGGCCCTCGCGATCTGGGGCTGGGTCGAGCTGGCCTTCCTGACCGGGGTGATCACGGGTCCGAACACCACCCATTGCCACAAAGAGACGCGCGGCTGGGAACGCTTCATGCGCGCCTATGGCACGATCGCGTATCACGAGACGCTGCTGGTGATGATCCTGTTCGTGATGCTCGTGACGACATACGATTCGCCGAACACGGTGGGCCTGTGGACCTTCACCGTGCTGTTCTTCGCGCGCATCTCGGCCAAGTTGAACCTGTTTCTCGGCGTGCCCAAGATCAATGTCGAATTCCTGCCCACACCGCTTGCGCATCTGCCCAGCCATTTCCGCATCTCGCGCCTGAACTGGCTGTTCCCGTTCTCCGTCTCGTTCCTGACCTTCGCTGTCTATTGCTGGCTCGAACGGATGGTCTCCGTATCCGCCCCGCACGAGGTCGTGGGCTTCGCGTTGTTGTCCGCGATCACGGCGCTGGCGCTTCTGGAACACTGGCTGATGGTCCTGCCGCTGCCCGACGAAAGGCTCTGGCGCTGGATGCTGCCTGCGCGCAAGGACGCGCCCGAGAAGCCCGAGATTCGGCGAAAGGATCTGCGCGGGATATAGGGTGGACCGCCCCGGATCATCCGGCAGGGCAGGCTGCGACACCCTGTCGCAGGGGTGGCGGATTCCGCGTCAATGCGGTGCGCCGAACCGGCAATGGCGCCGCGATGCAACCATTAGAACCGCTCAAAGATCAGCCCGCGAAATTCCTGCGTTCATCGCGGCGATTTGGTGGCGTGTTCCGCCGCCGCGGGACATCATTGCGGGTTGACAGGTATTTGCTTTGACCTTGAAAAAACTGCACTCCATGGTATGCAGCGAGCATTCGATTCAGGGAGAGACAAATGAAGAACCAGTTCGCTCTTGCCGCGGCTGCAGCCCTTGTCGCGGGGCCAGTGTTCGCCCAAGAGGCTTCCGGTAATGCCGAGGCCGGCGAGAAGGCGTTCCGCCAGTGCATCACCTGCCATGTCGTCGTGAACGAAGCAGGCGAAACCCTT
>NZ_DSDD01000056.1:0-4199 GCF_011048875.1 Rhodovulum sp. | reverse complement strand
TCGACGCCGCGATTCGGTTTTGCGAGGAGAATGGCGTCGGCCATGGCGTGACCAAGTTCCGCCTGCGCGACTGGGGCCTGTCGCGGCAACGTTATTGGGGCTGTCCGATCCCGGTAGTCCACTGCCCCGAATGCGGCGTGGTGCCCGAGAAGAAGGAAAACCTGCCGATCGAACTGCCCTATGACGAGGACGGCACGCCGATCGACTTCTCGATCCCCGGCAACCCGCTGGACCGCCACCCCACCTGGCGCAACTGCACCTGCCCGAAATGCGGTCAGGCGGCCCGGCGCGAGACCGACACGATGGACACCTTTGTCGATTCGTCATGGTATTACGCGCGCTTCACCGCGCCCCACGCGGACACGCCCACCGACATGGCCGAGGCCGAGTACTGGATGAATGTCGACCAGTATATCGGCGGCATCGAACACGCGATCCTGCACCTGCTCTATTCCCGGTTCTTCGCCCGGGCGATGCAGATCACCGGCCACCTGCCCGAAAAGGCGCGCGAGCCCTTCGACGCGCTGTTCACCCAGGGCATGGTGACGCACGAGATCTACCAGACGCGCGACGCCGCGGGCCGGCCGGTCTATCACCTGCCCGAGGATGTCGAGGACGGCAAGCTCAAGGCCACGGCCGAGGCGGTGGAAATCATCCCCTCGGCCAAGATGTCGAAATCCAAGAAGAACGTGGTCGATCCGGTCAACATCATCGAGTCGTTCGGCGCCGATACCGCGCGGTGGTTCGTGCTGTCGGACAGCCCTCCCGAGCGTGACGTGGAATGGACATCCGCGGGCGCCGAGGCGGCGCACCGGCATCTGGGCCGGGTCTGGCGCATCGCGAACGGCATCGCCGAGGAAATGGATCAGGGGGGCGGAATCGCCGCCTACGAATCCGAGGGCGAGGGCGCGGCACCGGGGGGGAAAGACGACCTGACCCTGCGCCGCGCGCTGCACAAGACGATCCATGACGTGACGATGGGGATCGAAAGCTTCGGCTTCAACAGCTCGGTCGCGAAACTCTATGCCTTCACCAACACGCTGGCGAAATCGGCAGCCTCGCTGCCCGCGCGGCGCGAGGCGGCGATGGTCATGGCGCAGCTCATGGCACCGATGACCCCGCATCTGGCCGAGGATATCTGGTCCATGCTGGGCGGTCAGGGCCTGATCGCCCGCGCCCCCTGGCCCAAGGCCGACCCCGCCCTGCTGGTCGAGGATACCGTCACGCTGCCGATCCAGATCAACGGCAAGCGGCGCTCGGAAATCGCCGTGCCGCGGGACATGGACGCCGCCGAGGTTGAAAAGCTGGTGCTGGCCGACGATGCTGTGCGCAAGGCGCTGGATGGCGGCGCTCCGAAAAAGCTGATCGTCGTGCCGGGCCGCATCGTCAATGTCGTCGTCTGACCGCCGCACCCTTGTCCTTGGTCTTGCCGCGCTGGCGCTGGGCGGCTGCGGGTTCCGTCCCGCCTACGGGCCGGACAGCGTGGCCGGCGGTCTGCGCGGCGGCATCGCGATTGACCCGCCCGACACGCGCAACGCCTTTGCGCTGGTCGAACGGCTTGAGGATCGGCTGGGCCGGGCGGATGCGCCGGTCTACCGGCTGGGCTACCGCATCGGCACAAGCCGCAAGGCGCTGGGAATCACCGGCACGCAGGAAACCACGCGCTACACGATCGAGGGCGATCTGGCTTTCGAACTGTATGAAATCGCGACCGGCCGCCTTGTGCAGTCCGGCAGCGTGACGGCCTTTTCCGCCTATTCCGCGACGGGCAGCACCGTGGCGAGCCTTGCCGCCGAGCGCGACGCGGAACGGCGGCTGATGGTGATGCTGGCCGACCAGCTTGTGACGCGGCTGATCGCCACCGCCCCCGGCCGGGCGCGATGAAGCTCTCGCCCCGCGAGGCCGCGCGCTATTTCGCCCGGCCCGATCCCGACCGCGCCGCTCTGCTGATCTATGGTGCCGACCCGATGCGCGTGGCGCTCAAGCGGAAGGAACTCATCGCCAAACTGCTGGGTCCCGGTGCCGAGGAGGAAATGCGCCTGACCCGGCTTGCCCCGGGCGATCTGCGCGGCGATCCCGCGGCGCTGGGCGATGCGCTCAGGGCGCGCGGTTTCTTTCCCGGCCCGCGCGTGGTGTTTCTCGACGAGGCGACCGATACGCTGGCAGATACCCTTCAGGCGGCGCTGGCCGACTGGCAGCCTGGCGATGCGCAGCTGGTGGTGACGGCACGGCAACTCACCCCGCGCTCGGCGCTGCGCAAGCTGTTCGAGGGGCACCGCACCGCCCTTGCCATCGGCATTTACGACGATCCCCCGGGCCGGGACGAGATCGAGGCGATGCTGGCCGCTGCCGGTCTGACGGGCCTTGACCGCGCCGCGATGGCGGCGCTGACCGACCTTGCCGGGGCGCTCGACCCGGGCGACTTCCGCCAGACGGTGGAAAAGCTTGCGCTTTACAAGCTGGGCGATTCTGCCCCCGCCACGGCCGACGACGTGGCCACCTGCGCCCCCCGCTCGACCGAAGCCGATACCGATGCGCTGATCCATCTGGTGGCCGAGGCGAAGGGCAACCAGATCGCCCCGATGCTGCGCCGGCTCGAAGCGCAGGGGGCAACCCCGGTGATGCTGTGCATTGCCGCGACCCGCCATTTCCGCGCGCTGCACGCCGCCGCTTCGGACCCCGGTGGCGCAGCCCAGGGCATCGCGCGCGCCCGCCCACCGGTGCATTTCAAGGCGCGCGACCGCATGGTGCGTCAGGCGCAGGGCTGGGGCGTGCGGCGGCTGGAACAGGGGCTTGGCCTCCTGATCGACACCGATCTGCAATTGCGCTCGTCCAGCCGTGCCCCGCAGATGGCGGTGATGGAGCGTTGTCTGATCCGGCTGGCCCATCTTGGTGCGTCGCGCCCTTGACCGCGCCCGCGATTGCTGGAACCCCTTTGCGAAGAACGGGGGTAAGGCGATGTATCGTGTGATCGGCAGCGGTAACAGCCGCGCGCGGCGCGTGATCTGGATGCTGGAGGAACTGGGCCTGCCCTACGCGCATGTGCCCGCCCCGCCCCGTTCCGACGATGTGATCGCGCTGAGCCCTGCGGGCAAAGTGCCGGTCCTGATCGCCGACAACGTGCCGATCACCGATTCGACCGCGATCCTGACCTTCCTGGCCGACCGGCATGGCCATCTGACCCATCCCGCGGGCACGATCGACCGCGCCCGGCAGGACAGCCTGACCCAGTTCCTGCTGGACGATTTCGATTCGGCGCTGTGGATGGCGGCACGGCACGGTTTCGTCTTGCCCGAGGCGCTGCGCCAGTCGGCGATCCAGGACAGCCTGAAATGCGAACTGGGCCGCAGTCAGAAGGTGCTGATGCAGCGGATGGGCGACGGGCCTTTCCTGATGGGTGCGGCGATGACCGTGCCGGACATCATCCTGACCCATTGCGGCGACTGGGCCGAGGCCGCGTGCTTTCCGATCACCGAACCCGGCCTTGGGGACTATCTTGCCCGGATGCGGGCGCGCCCGGCCTATCGGCGCGCGCAGGCTGTCTGAAGCCGCCGCGCCGCCGCCAGCCCGGCCCAGCGCCCGGTGGCCAGACAGGCGGTCAGCAGGTAGCCGCCGGTCGGCGCCTCCCAGTCCAGCATCTCGCCTGCAAGGAATGTTCCGGGGCGGGCGTGCAGCATCAGGGTCTCGTCCACCGCCGCCCAGCACACGCCACCCGCGGTCGAGATCGCCTCGTCGATGGGCCGCGGGCCTGCATGGCGGATCGGCAGCGCCTTGACCAGCCGGGCCAGCGCCGCGCCTTCGGGCAGCGGGCGGCCGAACTCCATCAGCAGCGCCAGCCGCGCCCGATCAAGCCCCAGCGTCTTGCGCAGATGGTTGGCAAGGCTCGCCTTGCCGCGCGGGCGGGCAAGCCGTTCGGCGACCCGGTCGGCTGTCCAGTCGGGCAAGAGGTCGGCGACCAGCGGCGCGCCCTCGCGCAGCGGGCGGGACAGGGCATAGATGCCGCCACCCTCCAGCCCACGGGCCGAGATCACGAACTCGCCCCGCTGCCACGGCCCGACGCCCGCGCGCAGCGCCACGCCCTTGACCGGCTGGCCGAACTGGCGGGCCATCGGCGCGGACCAGTCCACCCGCAGCCCGACATTCGCGGGCGCAAAGGGCGCAACCGGCACGCCCGCGGCCGAAAGCGGCCCCACCCAGGC
>NZ_DSDD01000374.1:0-4216 GCF_011048875.1 Rhodovulum sp. | reverse complement strand
GGGCGATCCGCGCGGCCTTTGTCTTTCAGCGGGTCGATGACGCGATTGCCGCGCTGCCCGCCGAGGCGATCGCGCTGAACCAGATGGTGCAGGTGATCCTGTTGTGGTCCGAGAGCGCCTTTGCCGGGCGCGGCCCGCTGGCCCGGCTGCCCGATGGCAGGCTGGTCCTGCGCCCCGAGATCGCCGGGGTGATCCGGGCGGGCTATGATCCGGCGATGCCGCTGGTGGCCAGCGATCCGGCCCATGCGCTGCGGCTGGCGGCGCGGTTGGAGGGCGAAGATCCGGGGGGAGGGCAATGACGCATCGTTTTCCGGTCCGCGTCTATTACGAGGACACCGATCTTGCGGGCATCGTCTATTACGCGAACTACCTGAAATTCATCGAGCGCGCGCGCAGCGAATGGGTGCGCGACCTGGGCGTGGACCAGGTCCGCCTGAAGGCCGAGCGGGGGGTGGTCTTTGCCGTGCGCCGGGTCGAGGCGGATTACCTGTCGCCCGCCCGCTTCGACGATCTGCTGGAGGTCGAAACCCGGTTGGCCCAGGTCACGCCCGCCCGGCTGACCCTGGACCAGCGGGTCCTGCGCGGGGACGCGGTGCTGTTTTCCGCGCGCGTGACCCTTGTCGCGCTGGGCGAGACCGGCCGGCCCGTGCGCTTGCCGGCGGAGCTTTGCCAGATTGCCGCGCCGCGATAGGCGGAGTGCTGTGCATGCCGCGCCACGCTGACGCGGTTGTGTTGGCATTCCCCCTGAAAAACGGGTAGACTCACGCCAAGGAGGCCGGGAGAACGCGGCCCTCAGCAACGAGCAGGCAGAATGGAAACCGAAACCCTTGCGTTGGCGCAGGAGATTGACTTCTCCTTGCTTGCCCTTTTCTCGCGCGCGACCTTTACGGTGCAGGTCGTGATGCTGTTGTTGGTCGCGGCCTCGTTCTGGTCCTGGGCGATCATCATCCAGAAGACGATCAATTTCCGCGAGGCGCGGGTTCAGGCGCTGGGCTTTGACGAGGCGTTCTGGTCGGGCGAGCCGCTGGACGAGCTGTTCGACAAGATCGGCCCCGAGCCGCAGGCCGCGCCCGAGCGGATATTTGCCGCCGGAATGATGGAGTGGCGGCGCAGCCACCGGCAGGATGGCGGGCTGATCGCGGGGGCCGCGGCACGGATCGACCGGTCGATGGATGTGGCCATCGCCAAGGAGGCCGAGGACCTGAATGGCGGGCTGTCCTTCCTGGCCACCGTGGGGTCCACCGCGCCCTTTGTCGGGCTGTTCGGCACGGTCTGGGGGATCAAGCACGCCTTCGAGCAGATCGCCTTGCAGCAGAACACCAACCTTGCCGTGGTGGCGCCCGGTATCGCCGAGGCGCTGCTGGCGACCGGGCTGGGGCTTCTGGCGGCGATCCCGGCGGTTGTCTTCTACAACAAGCTGTCCTCGGACAGCGACCGGATCGTGGGCGGCTACGAATCCTTCGCTGACGAGTTCTCGACCATCCTTTCGCGCCAGTTGGACACCTGAGCCATGGGCGCGACGCTCACCCCTCGGCAGAACTCGGGCGGCAAGCGCGTGCGGCGCCATCGGCGGCATCCGCCCGCGATGTCCGAGATCAACGTCACGCCCTTTGTCGACGTGATGCTGGTGCTGCTGATCATCTTCATGGTGGCGGCCCCCCTGCTGACGGTGGGTGTGCCGGTCGAGTTGCCGCGCACCGCCGCCGAGGCGCTGCCCGCCGCGCAGGAGGAACCGCTGGCGGTGACGCTGACGGCGGATGGCAGCATCCTGTTGCAGGACACAGAGGTCGAGGCGGACGGGCTGATCCCCAAGCTGCGCGCCGTGGCGGCCGAGCGGCGGGACAACAAGGTCTATCTGCGCGCGGATGGCGCGATTTCCTATCAGCGCGTGGTGCAGGTGATGGGTGCGCTCAATGCCGCGGGATTCCGCGATATCGGGCTTGTGACCGACAGCGGCGGGCCGCGGCTCGACGGGTCGGACGGCTAGGTGAGGGCATGGACCGGGGCACCCAGATTTCGGGGGCGGTGCACCTCCTCTTGGTGGCATGGGTGCTGTTCGGCGGGCTGTTCACCACGCCGAAGCCGCGGCCGATGCAGGTGACGGATGTCACCATCCTGTCGGGCGAGGAATTCGCCGCGCTGACCGCCCCCGCAGCCGCGCCGCAAGCCCCCGCCCAGCAGGTCGAGACGCCGCGCAGCCCCGTGGTGCCCACGTCGCCCCGGCCCGCGCGCGCGCCCGAACGCAGGCCCACGCCGCCCGCGCCGCCGCCCGCGCAGGACAGCTCCGCGCCCGATCCGGCGCCCGATACCAGTGCGTTGCAGCCCCCGCCCGAGGCCGAGGTGACCGATACGCTGCCGCCGCTGGCCGCGCCGCCCCCGGTCAGCACCACCGGCCCGGAGGCCCCCGTGGCCGATACCGCACCGCCGCGCCCCGCGCCGCGGGTGGCGCCCGAACCGGCCGCGCCGCGGCCCGAGGATGTGGCGGTCGCGCCCCAGCCGCGCGAGGCGGTGCGCCCCGATGCCGCCGCGCCGAGCCCTGCGCCCAAGGTCGAGGCCGCCGCGCCCGAAGAGGCCGCGCCGCAGATCGTGACCGAGGCCGAGGAGCGGGTCGAGACCGGGCAGATCCTGGCCAGCTCGCCCCGTCCGCGCGTGCGCCCCGAGCGTCGGCCTGAACCGGTGCGCGAGACCCAGACCGCCGCCACGCCGCCGCCGACGCCCCAACCGCCGCCCGCGCCGGAGCCTCCGCAGCCGTCCGCCCAGGACAATCTGGCCGATGCGGTGGCCGGTGCCGTGGCCGATGCGCTGGCCTCGGGTGCGGCCGAGACGCCCCGGGCGGGCACCGGCACCGCCGCCTCTGGCCCGCCGATGACCGCCGGAGAGCGCGACGCGCTGCGCGTCGCGGTCTCGCGCTGCTGGAATGTGGGCGCGCTGTCGACCGATGCCCTGATGACCAGCGTGGTCGTGGCGCTGGACATGCGCGAGGATGGTCGCCCGGTGATCGAGTCGATCCGGCTTGTGTCCTCGTCGGGCGGGTCCGACATGGCGGCGCGGCAGGTCTTCGATTCGGCGCGCCGCGCGATCGTGATGTGCGGTTCGTCGGGCTTTCCGCTACCGGTGGAAAAATATGACCAGTGGCGGCAGATCGAGATGACATTCAATCCCGAGAACATGAGGATCCGGTAGATGTTGCGCGTTTTGACCCCGCTTCTTGCCCTTGCGCTTGGCGCCATGCTGGTCCCCGCTGCGGGGCTGGCCCAGGGCGGTCCGCTGCGCATCGAGATCGACGAGGGCGTGATCGAGCCCTTGCCCTTCGCCGTGCCGGAGTTCGTGGCCGAGAACGCGGCCGCGGCGGAGTTCGCGCGCAACATCGCGCGGGTCGTGGCCGCCGATCTGGCCGGGACGGGCCTGTTCCGGGAAATCCCGGCCGAGGCGCATCTTGCGCGGGTGACGAATTTCGCCAGCCCCGTGCAATATTCCGACTGGAAGGCGATCAATGCGCAGGCGCTGATCACCGGGGCGGTGTCGGTGGATGGCAACGGGCGGCTGAACGTCAAGTTCCGCCTGTTCGACATCTATTCCGAGGCGCCGCTGGGCGACGGGCTGCAATTCGGCGGTTCGGCCGCGAACTGGCGCCGCGTGGCGCACAAGGTCGCCGATCAGGTCTATTCGCGGATCACCGGCGAGGGCGGCTATTTCGACAGCCGCGTGGCCTTCGTCGCCGAGACCGGGCCGAAGAATGCCCGCCAGAAGCGGCTGGCGATCATGGATTACGACGGCGCGAATGTGCAATACCTGACCGATACCGCGTCGATCGTGCTTGCGCCGCGCTTTTCGCCGACGGGCGACCGGGTGCTTTATACCAGCTACGAATCCGGGTTCCCGCGGATCTATGTGCTGGATCTTGCGACCGGGGGACGGCGGGGGCTGGACGATCAGCCCGGCTCGATGACCTTTGCGCCGCGCTTTGCGCCGGACGGACGGCGGGTCGTGTTTTCGCTGGCGCAGGGCGGCAATACCGACCTTTACGAGCTTGACCTGTCGAACGGGCGGCGCACGCGGCTGACCTCGGCCCCGTCGATCGAGACCGCGCCCGGCTATTCGCCCGATGGCCGCCAGATCGTGTTCGAGAGCGACCGTTCGGGCGTGCCGCAGATATATGTCATGCCCGCCTCGGGCGGCGAGGCGCGGCGCATCTCGTTCGGGCAGGGGCGCTATG
>NZ_DSDD01000484.1:0-4216 GCF_011048875.1 Rhodovulum sp. | reverse complement strand
TAGGGCGGCAACTGCCCGGTGATCTCGACCTTCATGTTCTTCGACTTCTTCTGGATCAGCGTCTGGGTGGCCAGAACGTGTTCCACCTCGGACGTGCCGATCCCGTGCGCCAACGCCCCGAACGCGCCGTGGGTCGCGGTATGGCTGTCGCCGCAGACCACGGTCATGCCGGGCAGCGTCCAGCCCTGTTCCGGGCCGACGATGTGCACGATCCCCTGCCGGATATCCGAAACGGGGTAGTAATGGATGCCGAAGTCGCGCGCGTTCCGATCCAGCGCCTCGACCTGGATGCGGGATTCCTCGGTCATGTTGGCGGTGTTCTCGCGGCCCTGGGTGGTGGGCACGTTATGGTCGGGCACCGCGATGGTCTTGTCGGGCGCATGCACCTTGCGGCCCGACATGCGCAGCCCCTCGAAAGCCTGGGGGCTCGTGACCTCATGCACGAGGTGACGGTCGATATAGAGAAGGCAGGTACCGTCCTCGGCCTGGTCGACCAGGTGGGCATCCCAGATCTTGTCGTAAAGCGTCTTGCCGGTCATGGAACTCTCCGCGGCTATTCGTTCGGAAATGGCGAAACGGGATGACGGCCCGGCTCAGGGGCGGGCCAGCACGGAATGGGCCGCGCCATAGAACCGCCAGGGCAGGCGCGCGCGGTCGTCCATGTCGAAGATGCGTTTCATGCTCGACCTGATACGCCGTTCCGCGCCGCCGATCAAGGGCAGGCCCGCCTTGCGCGGAACCCCGGCCGCGCCCATCCTGGCACGACAAGGATGGAGACCCGCCGATGCGCCCGCTGCTCTTTGCCCTCGCTTTCGCCGCGGCCCCGGTTGCCGGGCAGGCCGAGACCTGGCGCGGCACGCCCGAGGTGCCCCATACCGTCGAACAGGAAGCGGATGGGATCGAGATCCGCAGCTACCCGCCCCGCACGGTGGCCGAGGTGACCGTTCAAGGCGAGCGCCCCGCCGCCACAAGGCGCGGCTTCGTCGAACTCTTCGACTACATCACCGGCGAGAACGCCGCGCAGGGCAAGATCGCCATGACCGTTCCGGTCGACCAGACCCGGACCGACCGGGGCCGGACGCTGCGCTTCTTCATGCCCGAGGGCGCGAATATCGACAGCCTGCCCGCCCCCGACAGCGCCCATGTGGCGCTGCGCCAGCTGCCCGCCGAGCGCATGCTCGTCACCCGGTTTTCCGGCCGCCCGACCCCGGCACGGCTTTCCTCCGCCGAGGCGGCCTTGCGCGCCCATGCGGTCGAACGGGGACTCGCGACCGTGGGTGCGCCACGGCTGATGTTCTACGACGGCCCGTTCACGCCGCCCTGGAGCCGACGCAACGAAATCGGGCTGGTGCTTGCCCGATAGGGCCTGCGACATGCGGCAATCATTGAGATTTCACCTTTCCGATGCTAGACTGCCACTACGCCCGGCGCCGGGGCATGGACGGCGCGCAGCGTAGGAGAACGATGTCCTGTCCCACCATCTCGAAGCGGCCCGCGAGGCGGCCGCGCCGAATCCCGCCATGACCGGCCGGGTTGCTGTTATGTCGAGCGAAGAACTGCTGGACCATATCCTCGCCTCCCTTTCCGACGACAAGGCCGAAGACGTGATCACGATCGACCTGCGCGGCAAGTCGAGCATCGCCGATTACATGGTGATCTGCTCGGGCCGCTCCACCCGCCAGGTCGCCGCGATCTCGGAAAAGCTCAAGGACCGGCTGAAGCAGGAACTGGGCCGCAACTCCAAGCTCGAGGGCAAGGACCAGGGCGACTGGGTCCTGATCGACACCGGCGACGTGATCGTCCATGTCTTCCGCCCCGAAGTGCGCGAGTTCTACCAGCTCGAAAAGATGTGGCTGCCCGCAGGCGTGCCCGCCGCACGGGCCTGAATGCGGCTCCATCTCTGCGCGGTGGGCCGGCTGCGCTCCGGCCCCGAGCGCGCGCTGGTCGACGATTACGCTGCCCGGTTCGACCGGACCGGCCGCGCGCTGGGCCTCGGCCCGCTGACCGTCACCGAAATCGAGGACCGCAAGGGCGGCGGCCCCGCCGCCGAGGCAGCGCTTCTGGCGCGCGCGCTGCCCGAGGGCGCGGCGCTCTGCGCGCTCGACGAACGCGGTCAGATGCTGTCCTCGCCGGATTTCGCCGCGCTCCTCGCCCGCTGGCGCGATTCGGGCCGCTCCGCCGCCGCCTTCCTGATCGGCGGCGCCGACGGGCTAGACCCCGCCCTGCGCGCCCGGGCCGACACCGCGCTGTCCTTCGGGCCGATGGTCTGGCCGCACATGCTGGCCCGCGCGATGCTGGCCGAACAGCTCTACCGCGCCGCCCAAATCCTCGCAGGCACCCCCTATCACCGGATCTGAGCTTCTTCTGGCCAGAAATATCCCCCGCGGAGCGCGCCACGAATGGAGCCGGCACAGAGGGCCGCACCCCTCGCGGCTCCGGTTGTCCTTCCCCGCCTCCGCGCCTAGAAGGGGGCCGAACCGTGAAAGGCCCCTGCCCATGACCGCGCCGAAACCCGTGATCCTGTGCATCCTCGATGGCTGGGGCATCGGCCCCACGCACGAGGACAACGCCCCCGAACGGGCCGCCACGCCCAATTTCGACCGGCTGATGGCGACCTGCCCGCATGCGCGGCTGATCACCCACGGCCCCGATGCCGGGCTGCCGTCGGGGCAGATGGGCAATTCCGAGGTGGGGCATACCAATATCGGCGCCGGGCGCGTGGTGGCGATGGATCTGGGCCAGATCGACCTCGCCATCGAGGATGGCAGCTTTTTCGAGAATGCGGCGCTGCGCGACTTCATCGCGCGGGTCAAGGCGGCGGGCGGCACCGCGCATCTGATCGGGCTTGTGTCGGATGGCGGCGTGCACGGCCATATCCGCCACGTCCTGGCCGCCGCGCGCGCGATCGCGGCGGCGGGCGTTCCGGTCGCGATCCACGCGCTGACCGACGGGCGCGACGTGGCCCCGAAATCCGCCGACCGCTTCATCGCCGAGCTGGTTTCGGGCCTGCCCGAGGGCGCCCATGTCGCCAGCGTGATTGGCCGCTATTACGCGATGGACCGCGACAACCGCTGGGGCCGGGTGCAACTGGCCTATCACGCCATGGCAAGCGGGCTGGGCGAGGCCGCGGAAACGCCCGAAGCCGCGGTCGCCGCTGCCTATGATCGGGGCGAGACAGACGAGTTCATCGAACCCACCGTGATCGCCGATGCGCCCGGAATCACGGATGGCGACGGGCTGTTCTGCCTGAATTTCCGTGCCGACCGCGCCCGCGAGATCCTGCGCGCCTTTGCCGATCCGGGCTTCGACGCCTTCGAGACGGGGCGCCGTCCGCGGCTTTCCGCGATCCTCGGCATGGTGGAATATTCCGACGCGCATAACGACTGGATGACCACGGTCTTCCCCGCCCGCGAGATCGTCAACACGCTGGGCGCCTGGGTGGCGCGGCACGGGCTGCGCCAGTTCCGCCTGGCCGAAACCGAGAAATACCCCCATGTCACCTTCTTCCTGAACGGCGGCAAGGAAGTGCCCGAGCCGGGCGAGGACCGCTTCATGCCGCCCTCGCCACAGGTGGCAACCTATGATCTGCAACCCGAGATGAGCGCCGAGGCCGTCACCGATGCGCTGGTCGCGGCCATCGGCAAGGGCTACGATCTGATCGTGGTGAACTACGCGAATCCCGACATGGTCGGACATACCGGCAATCTGGACGCCGCGATCCGGGCCTGCGAGGCGGTCGATCGCGGCCTTGGCCGGGCCATCGCGGCGCTGGAGCAGGCGGGCGGCGCGATGATCGTCACCGCCGATCACGGCAATTGCGAGATGATGCGCGACCCCGAGACCGGCGGGCCGCATACCGCGCATACGCTGAACCCGGTGCCCGTGATCCTTGTGGGCGGCCCAGAAGGCGCGCGTCTGCGCGAGGGGCGGCTGGCCGATCTGGCGCCCACGGTGCTGGACCTGATGGGCCTGCCGAAACCGCCCGAGATGACCGGCTCCAGCCTGAT
Source organism: Rhodovulum sp. (assembly GCF_011048875.1). Lineage (NCBI taxonomy): Bacteria > Pseudomonadati > Pseudomonadota > Alphaproteobacteria > Rhodobacterales > Paracoccaceae > Rhodovulum > Rhodovulum sp. The sequence goes on along the minus strand of NZ_DSDD01000484.1, from coordinate 209 downwards.
CGAGACGTGAGACGCGCGCGCGCCCTCCTTGTGATCGTTGCGCTGGCGGGCGCCGCGCCTGCCGACGCCCAGAGCGAACCCGCCGAAACCGCGCGCGCCGCTGCCGAGGCGCTGCGCGCAGCGGCACGGTCGCTTCAGGACGCCGAGGGCGCGCGCGACCGGGTCGCGGCACTCAGCGAGACGATTCGCGCCTATGAGGACGGGCTTGC
>NZ_DSDD01000064.1:0-4266 GCF_011048875.1 Rhodovulum sp. | reverse complement strand
TCTGTGCAAGCCCGCCGGTGAATGCCTCCCATGCGGGGGCGCAGTCGGGGCGCAGCGCGACCAGCACCGGGATACCGCAAGCGCAGGCACGCTCGATCACCGCGCGGAAGCCGCCGCCTTCGGCCTCGGCCTTGCCGAAGCGGGGCAGGACGACCAGATCGGCACCGGCATCAAGCGCCACAAGTGCCGCGCCTGCCGCCTCGGCAAGACCCCGGGGATCCAGGCGACAGCCTGTCGAGCCCGGCCCCAGGGCCTGCGAAATCCCGAACACCGCGCCATCCGACAGGGCCACGACCGCCATGCCGCCATCCGCAAGCCCGGTCTGCCGGAATCCCGCCAGCCGCCAGCCCTCGGCCTGCAGCGCCGCCACCAGTGCCGCCAGAAGGGTATCGACCGGAACCCCCGCGGCAATGGGAAATGCGGCGATCCGCGGCTCGGCCGTTCCCGCCTCCGTTCCGGTCATGCCCGGCCTCCCCTGCCCGACCTGCGCCTCATTCGACCTGACCCTGCCTGTATAGCCCGGCGGCACTGTCGTGAGAATACCCCCGTCCGGAAGGCCCCCGGTGCGGAGCGATCAATCCAGCCGTTCGGGAAGCGTCAATCCGCGCAGGATCTCGTCCGCAGACATGGGCCGCCTGCCCTCGCGCTGGGCCTCGAGGATGGCGACTGCGCCGGATCCGCAGGCGATGGTCAGGCGATCCAGCACCTGGCCGGGCGCGCCGTCGCCCTCGGCCACCCAGGCGCGCAACAGCTTGAGCCGTTCGTCCCCCGCCATGCACCATGCGCCGGGAAAGGGCGAGAGCCCGTTGATCTGGCGTGCGATTTCGGCGGCCGGGCGGGTCCAGTCCACCCGCGCCTCGGCCTTGTCGATCTTGTCAGCATAGGTGACGCCCACCTCGGGCTGGGTCTCGGGCTTCAACTTGGGCAACTGGTCCAGCGCCTGCACGATCAGCCGCGCGCCCATGGCGGACAGTCGGTCGTGCAACTCGCCGGTGGTTTCCTGCGCCCCTGTGGGTGTTGCCTCGCGCAGCAGGACAGGGCCGGTATCCAGCCCCGCCTCCATCCGCATGATGCAGATGCCGGTTTCGGTGTCGCCCGCCATGATCGCCCGGTGGATCGGCGCCGCCCCTCGCCAGCGCGGCAACAGCGAGGCGTGGATGTTCAGGCAACCCAGCCGCGGTGCGTCCAGCACCGGCTGCGGCAGGATCAGCCCATAGGCGACCACGACCGCGATATCGGCCCCCAGCGCGGCGAACTCTGCCTGCGCCTCGGCGCCCTTCAGCGATTTCGGATGGCGAACGGGCAGCCCCAGCGCCTCGGCCCGGGCCTGAACGGGGCTGGGGCGATCCTTCTTGCCGCGGCCTGCGGGGCGGGGGGGCTGGCAATAGACGGCGGCGATCCGGTGGCCCGCGGCGACCAGCGCATCCAGCACCGGCACCGAGAAATCGGGCGTGCCCATGAAGACGACGCGCATCAGCCCCGCCCCAGCTTGGCGGCCTTTTTCAGAAGCCGGTCGCGTTTCAGGCGTGACAGGTTGTCGAAATACATCCGTCCATGCAGATGGTCGATCTGGTGCTGGACCGAAATGGCCCAAAGCTCGGCAAACGCGCGCTCCTCGGTTTCGCCCTCCTGGTTCAGGAAGCGCACCGTCACCTGCGCGGGGCGCGTGATCTCGGCCCAGACACCCGGCAGGCAGGGGCTGGCCTCGTCATGGGCGTTCAGCGCGGACGAGGAAGCGACGATCTCGGGATTGGCCATGCGCACGGCCTGGCCGCGGCTGTCCGAGCAATCCACGACCGCCAGCCGCAGCATGACCCCGATCTGCGGCGCGGCAAGGCCCACACCCTGTCCCGGCATCGCCTCCATCGTGTCGATCATGTCCGCCCAATGGGCGCGGATCTCGTCGGTGATCGTTTCGACCGGTGCGGCGGGGCGTGAAAGCCTTGGGTCGGGCCATTGCAGGATCGGACGGATCATGCGCGATAGGCCTCTTCCAGCCCGGCACGCAACGCGGGGGCCATGCGGTCCAGGGTGACGATGCCGTCCAGGTGGTCGATCTCGTGCTGGGCGCAGATTGCGGGAAACCCCGCCAGCGTCTCGCGCCGCTCGGTCCCGCCGATATCGCGCCAGCGCAGCGCGATTTCCACCGGCCGCTCGATCTCGGCCACGATGCCGGGGATCGACAGGCAGCCCTCGGGGCCGGTGGCGGTCTCGTCTGACCACGCCTCGATCACCGGGTCGAGGAAGATGCGCGGGGCGCGCGGCCCCGCCCCTCCGTTCACATCCATCACGAAGATCCGCCGGGACACGCCCACCTGCGGTGCCGCCAGACCACGGCCCGGCGCGTCATACATCGTCTCCAGCATGTCCGCGGCCAGCAGGCGAATCTCGTCGGTGATCTCTTCCACCGGGGCGCAGACCGTGCGCAACCGCTCGTCTGGCCAGCGCAGGATCTGCAGAATGCTCACGCCCTGGCCCGGTCGCGCTTGATCTTCTGCATCTTGCGCGTGATGAGCTGGCGTTTCAGCGGCTTGAGGTAGTCGATGAACAGGATGCCATCGAGGTGGTCAATCTCGTGCTGGACGCAGGTCGCCCAGAGGCCCGAGAAGCGTTCCTCCTTCTGGTCGCCCGCGGGATCGGTCCAGCGCACGACGACCTCGGCGGGGCGCGTCACCTCGGCATAGGTCTCGGGCACCGACAGGCAGCCCTCCTCGTGGATGTTGCGCTCGTCCGATTTCCAGACCACCTCGGGGTTGAACATGGCAAAGGGTTTGGGCCGCGTGCCCTCGTCCTTGGCGCAATCCATCACGATCAGGCGGGACAGGATGCCCACCTGCGGCGCGGCAAGGCCGATGCCCGGCGCGTCATACATGGTGGCCAGCATGTCTTCGGCCAGGCGCTGCAACTCGCCCGTGATGTCCGACACGGGGTCGGCCACCATTTTCAGGCGCGGATCGGGATGGATCAGGATCGATCGAATGCTCATGACGCATGGATTTAGGCGAATCGAGGCCGCCTTGCAATGCGACGAACGCTTGCGCTTGCGGGGCCAGCCGCTAGCTTGGCGCGGCACGAGCAGGAGGCCCCCATGGATTTCGACGAGATCATCGACCGCCGCGGCACCCATTCGATGAAATGGGACATGATGGAGCCGATCTATGGCGTGCCCGCCGCCGACGGCCTTGCCATGTGGGTGGCCGACATGGATTTCCGCCCGCCGGCCTGCGTGGGCGCCGCCGTGCAGAAGATGGTCGATCACGGGATCCACGGCTATTACGGCGACGAGGGCGCCTATCGTGCGGCAATCGGCTGGTGGATGCACAGCCGTCACGGCTGGCAGATCGAACCCGACTGGATCTTTACCACCCATGGTCTGGTGAACGGCACCTCGATGTGCATCGATGCCTTCACCGCGCCGGGCGATGGCGTGGTGCTGTTCACGCCGGTCTATCACGCGTTTGCCCGGGTGATCCGTGCGGCGGGGCGGCGCGTGGTGGAATGTCCGCTGGTGAACCGCGATGGCCGCTACGAGATGGATCTTGCCGCTTGTGACGGGCTGGCCAAGGGCGCGCGGATGGTGATCCTGTGTTCGCCGCACAACCCGGGCGGACGGGTCTGGACACGCGCGGAATTGCAGGGCGTGGCCGATTTCGCCAGGAGGCACGATCTGGTGCTGGTCTCGGACGAGATTCACCACGACCTGATCTATCCTGGGCAGAGCCACACGGTGATGGACCTCGTGGACCCGACCATCCGCGACCGGCTTGTGATGATGAGCGCGTCGACGAAAAGCTTCAACATCGCGGGCTGCCATGTCGGCAACGTCATCATTCCCGACGCGAGCCTGCGCAAGACCTTCGCCGGACGGATGGCGGCGCTGGGCATTTCGCCAAATTCCTTCGGGATCGAGATGGCGACGGCGGCCTATTCGCCCGAGGGCGCGGCCTGGATCGACGCGCTGATGGCCTATCTCGACGGCAACCGGCGGCTGTTCGACGCAGGCGTTAACGCCATCCCGGGGCTTGCGTCCATGCCGCTGGAGGCGACCTATCTGGCCTGGGTCGATTTCGCTGGCACCGGCATGACGGCGGCCGAGTTTACCGCACGCGTCGAGAAGAGCGCCAGGATCGCCGCGAACCATGGGCCGACCTTCGGGGCCGGGGGCGAATGCTTCCTGCGGTTCAACATCGCCACGCCCCGCGCCCGCGTCGCGCAGGCGGTCGAACGGTTGCAGGCGGCCTTTGCCGACCTGCAGTGAAACGACTC
>NZ_DSDD01000421.1:0-4270 GCF_011048875.1 Rhodovulum sp. | reverse complement strand
GGACTGCGCCCTCTGCGCTCTTGCCACGGTCCCTGGCCCCCGGGCGTCCCATCATGGCGGGGCGCTCCGGGTCTTCGGCCGCATCCGCCTGCGACTGTTCCGGATCACGCGCCGGCCGGCGCGCCGATCCCGCGAACGGCCGGCCCGCGGACTCCAAGGGCGCGGACCATCGCGCCGGCCCTCTCCTGCAAGGGCCGTCTCGGTTCCGGCCGGGCGCGGCACAGGGGGCGGCCCCGCCAAGGGTGTCGTATGTCCCTGGGGGACTCTTGCGCCGGTCGTGATGGGACCGTGGGCAGAAGGGAAGAAGATTGGCGGGAACTGCACCGGATCGGGGTGAACGTGAACCAGGTGGCCCATGCGGCAAACCGCGGCCGGGTCGACCTGGTCCGTGGGCATTGGGAGTCGCTGACCGAGTTGCGCCGGGCGCTGCCGGGGGTGCGCATGCTGCTCTTGCAGATCATCCGCGAACGGCGACGGCGCGGCGTGGAGCCGTTCCGCAAGCAGGGGCGGCGACCGGAACGGAGGGGGCCGATGGCTGAGCGGCACGGTGTCGCCGGGACGGTGCTCGAGGAGCTCGAGATTGCGAAGCCGCAATCCGGGCGGCTGCGCGCGGGCGCGGCACCCGGCCGGCGCGGACGGAAGGTCGCGCGCGGGCCGACCTGCGGCGGGAGCTTCACGACATCGCGGCCGATGTCTGTCGCGGTCTCGGGGACAGCCGCAGTGCCGCGTTGATCGCACAGGCACCGCAGACGGCGCTTTACGGCACGCGGGTTGCCGGGGACCGGATGGCGGTGGGCACCGACGCGCTGTCGGCCGCGCCGGAGGCAGTGACGCGTTTCCGCCGGAATGTCCAGCACGCGGCCGGGCTCGACGGGGCGAAGGTTCTGCGGCGGAGTTTGTCGACCGGTTCTACAAGACCGCCGCGGCGCTGATCGAGACGACACGGGGCGAGGTGACGCGGGGCAGGGCGCCTGCCCCCGAGAGCGACCGGCTGGTGCGCACCCTGTCCTCGATGGCCGCGATCCATGCCCGCCACGGCACGGTCGCGTTCGAGCGCAAGGAGCGTGCCGGCCGCTTCGCCCGCGATCAGCGCACCCGCCGTGGCGAGACCATCATCCCGGATCTCGCCGAGGGCCGGGACGACAGGCTCGCCGGCGATTCCCCGGATGCCGACAAGCGGCGGGCCATCGCCCGGGCCGTCATCGCCGCCGCAAAGGAACACGAGAGCCTCGGCCTCTCGCTCCGCGACGTCGAAAAGGCCGAACGGAAGATGCGCGACCGCGAGCGGGGGAGGAGCGGGAGCTTTGAGGAGGCCGCGCCATGCAACGCGCAAGGGGCACGGGATCATTTTGCAGTTGCATGGCAACGCCTCACCCTGATCCAGTTTCCGTTGTGAGGTCGTGATACCTCGTTCTTCGAACAGGGAGATCAGAATGGGCCTTCTTGACTGGCCGGGAAAAAGCGCCGCTGGTCCGGGGCAACCGGAACATCCAGCGGTCCATCACATGCTGGACGTGGCCGCGGTCGCCGAGGTCCTGATCGAGCCCTTCGGATTCGATCGGCCATTGCGCGAGGCCCTGGTGCTTCTCGTCGCCCTGCACGATCTGGGCAAGATCAGCGAGAGTTTCCGGCGGATGCTGCGCGAGGAAGTCCCGCAATCGTTCCGGCACTGGGAACTGACCGAGGTGCTCCTGTTCGAACTGGACCCCGTCCTGGCAGCACATCTCGGGGGCGATCCGTGGCATCGGCAAACGCTCTATGCGGCAAGCGCCGGTCATCACGGGCGGCCGCCCAAGCGTGCCTTGGGTGGGCTTGCATCCGCCGGGCGACGGCCGCGCGATTACCGACTTGCGCTCGCGGCCATTGGCACGGGTCTTGATGACGCCCGCCAGACGGTTGCGCAGTTCTGTGCGATCTGGCCGGACGCCTCGCTTGACGGGCTGTCCGATGACCGGACGTTTGCCTTGTCTTGGTGGTTGCCCGGGTTCTGCACGGTTGCGGACTGGATCGGGTCGAATACCGACCTGTTCAGGCCACCGACCTTGTGCCCCGGCCTGCCGGATTACCGGGCGGGGGCGCTTGATGCGGCGCGCATCGCCGTGGCCGGGGCCGGGCTTGCATCCGGCACCGCGCGGGATGTGCCGCTGTTCGACTTCGCCCTGCGCCCGATGCAGACGGCATGTGCCCGGGTGCCCCTGACCGATGGTCCGATGCTGGCCGTCATCGAGGACGAGACCGGCGCAGGCAAGACCGAGGCGGCGCTGATCCTGGCGCAGCGCATGCTGCTGGCGGGCAAGGGCAGGGGGCTGTTCTTCGCGCTGCCGACGATGGCCACGGCGGACGCGATGTTCCGCCGTGTCGCCGGCACCGTCGGGCGGCTGTTCGACCGACAGACGACCCTGACGCTGGCGCATGGCCGGGCCGGGCTGTCGGTCGCGTTCCGCGATCTGGTGACGGGCGGGCCGCGCGGCGAGGATGACGCGACCTGTTCGGACTGGCTGGCCGAAAGCCGCCGCCGCGCCCTGCTGGCCGATATCGGCGTGGGCACCATCGACCAGGCGCTGCTGTCGGTCTTGCCGGTGAAATTCCAGGCGCTGCGCCATTTCGGCCTGTCGTCCAAGATCCTGATCGTGGACGAGGTCCACGAACTCGGCGAGCCCTATATCGGCGCCGAGCTCGAGGCGCTGCTGCGCATGCATCGCACGGCCGGGGGCTCGGCCATCCTGCTGACGGCGACCCTGCCGATGGCGCAGCGCGCCCGGCTGCTGGCCATCTATGACGGGGCGTCGGACAGCCCGTCCTATCCGGCCTTGACCGTGGCCGGTGCCGCCCCCGTGACCGACCTGCCGCAAGCGACGGGGAAGCGGGGTGCGGTCGCTGTCCGGCGGTTGGCGCATCCGGACGCGGCTGCCGACCTGCTGGCGGATGCGGCGAGCAAGGGGGCGGCCTGCGTCTGGGTGCGCAACGCCGTGGATGATGCCATTGCCGCAGTCGGGCTGCTGCGCGCCCGTGGCATCGCGGCGCGCCTGCTGCATGCGCGCTTCGCCCTGTGCGACCGCAAGCGGATCGAGGGAGAGGTTCTTGCCCGCGTCGGCAAGGCGGGGGTCGGGCGCGAGGGCTTCGTGCTGGTCGGCACGCAAGTCCTCGAATCCTCGCTGGATCTCGATTTCGATGTCATGCTGTCCGACCTCGCGCCGATGGCCGCCCTGATCCAGCGCGTCGGGCGGCTGTGGCGGCACATGGACCAGCGCCCCGCCGCATCGCGCCCGGTTCCGGCCCCGGTGCTGCATGTGCTTTCGCCCGATCCGGCGCAGGTTGCCGACGCGCGATGGCTGCACGGCACGCTCGACCGCGGCGCCTGGGTCTATCCGGTTGCCGATCAGTGGCGCACGGCCGAGGTGCTGTTCCAGACTGGTCGGATCGAGGCGCCATCGGGGCTGCGCGCCCTGATCGAGGCTGTGCATGGGAACGACGCGCGGCTGATCCCCGAGGCGCTTGTCGAGGCCGAGATCGCCGCCGAAGGCCAGGGCGCCGCGGCCCGCGGACATGCGGCGCAGAACATCGTCGATCTGGCCGCGGGCTATCGTGCGGGCGGGCAGGCCAATGACGATGCCCGCTATCCGACCCGGCTGGGCGAGCCGCAGCGCGTGCTGGTGCTGGCCCGGCCCGAGGCGGGCGGTCTGCGGCCCTGGGCAGAGGGCGAGGGGCAAGAGGCATGGGCACTCTCCGAGGTCTCGGCCCGGCTGACGCGACTGGACGCGCTTGCGCTGCCGGACCAGTCCGCGCCCGGGATCATGGCCGTCACCCGCGACTGGCCCGACTGGAAACGCGCCGAATACCGTCTGTGCCCGGTTGCCGCCGACGGGACGATCTGCGCGGGGTTGCGCTATGATGCGTCGCTCGGGCTGCGCTTCGGTGACGAAAGCTGACACCCATGGCAATCAATCCACTTTACAGGTCCAGAGGCGGGTGTTCTACTTTCGGTTGATCATTACGTGTTCCATCCCGGATAATCACATTTCCCCTCGGCGATGTCACATCCCGGAAGGTAGTATGGCTTCTTCCTGAACAACTCCGGCTTGAGTTTGTGCCAGTCCTGCATCGCCAGCAAGGGCGGTTTGCTGCCCAAGGCCGATTGCGGAAATTGCTGGTTGTAGAGCCGGACATAGCGGTGCAGCGTGGTCTCCAACTCTTCGCCGGACCGGAAGTGGTGGCTTTGCAGAACCTCCTCGATCCGGCCGTTGAAGCGCTCGACCATGCCGCTCGCCAT
>NZ_DSDD01000406.1:0-4283 GCF_011048875.1 Rhodovulum sp. | reverse complement strand
GCCTGCGCCATGGCCCGGCGCGTCGCCCTCGGGCAGGAACCACAGATCGGCCTCGGGGCGCGGGGCCGGATCATAAGGCGACGTAAGGCTCGGCGGGTCGTCATAGGCCGCGCCGATATCAACAGGTTTGCGTGCCATACCCGCAGAATAGCATGGCTGCGCGGATGATATGGGGGATTTTTGATCGCAGCATTTCCACCCCCCCGGCCCGGCCGCCAACGCGGTGCCTGTCACGCAGGAAAACGTCTCTGTTCCGGCCTGAAACGCCCGAAACGAGCCACCCGACACCCCCGGAAACGCCCTTGCATCCGATAACAAACGATCGTTTAGTAGTGAGACAAGAAACCGCAAAAAGACTATTTTGATGCCCCTGATCGGCTATGCCCGCGTCTCGACCGAGGACCAGACCCCCCTGCCCCAGACCCAGGCCCTGAAAACCGCTGGCTGCGCCGAGATCCACGAGGAACAGGCCTCGGGCGGCGACCGCGCCCGCCCTGTTCTGGCCCGCGTGCTGGAGCGGATCGGCAAGGGCGACACGCTGGTCGTCGTGCGCATCGACCGGCTGGCGCGGTCGCTGTCGCATCTGCTGGAGGTGATCGAGCGGCTGGAGGACAGGGGTGCCTTCTTCCGCTCGCTGCAGGATCCGATCGACACGGCCTCGCCACAGGGCAAGTTCACGCTGCAGGTGCTGGGCGCCGCGGCCGAGTTCGAGCGTGCCCTGATTCGCGAACGCACCAGGGCGGGGCTGGCCAGCGCGCGAACCAAGGGGCGGATCGGCGGCAATCCGGGCCTGCGCGCACGCGATCCGGCGGCGCTGCGCAAGCTGCGGCTGGCCCGGCTGGACGGCTATATGCAGCGGCTGGGCGAGAGCGCGCAGGACTGGGTGCCGCATGTCCGCCGCCTGCGCCCGGACATGGCCTGGGAGGATGTGCTGCGCATCATCAACGCCCCCCTGCCCCCGGAACGCCGCTGGACGCAAAGCCGCCTGCTGCGCGCCGTGAAGGCCTATGTCCGCGATGGATTCCTGCCCGAAACCGTGCTGGCCCGCGCCGGACGCCGCCAGACCGACGACCGCCTGCCCGCCATCGTCGCCGCCATCAAGGGCGCCGACCCCGACATCACCCTGCAAGCCATCTGCGACCGGCTGGAAGCGATGCGCGAACGCACGCCGCGCGGGCGCACAAGCTGGCAGCCCTCATCCGTGAAGATGCTGCTGGACCGGGCCAGAAGGCTGGGCCTTATCGACTGAACACCGCGGATCCTTGCCGCGGGAATCCTTCCCCGCGGGGAAGGTCCCTGCCCTACCCGTCCAGCTGGTCCAGCATCTGGCGCACGGCCTGTTCCAGCCGCCGCCGGTCGATGGTGGTAAAGTCCCGGTCAAGCCGGATCTCCAGCTTGCCGACCCCGGCCACGCATTTCCCGCGCCCCTCGCGGCGGTCGAACTGAAAGCTGGTCCGGGCCTTCGCGGGCTTGCCCATGGGGGACACCGGCCGCCTTGGCTCGGGCTCGTCCCATTCCTGCTGCCCGGGCATGCCCTCGCCCGCAAAGCGGCGCAGCACGCCCAGTTCATCCGCCAGCGAGCGGTTGTCCCAGTCCTTCAGCTCGGCCCGGATCGCACCGGCCAGCCCCTCGACCTCGTCAAGCTTGCGGGCCAGCGCAAGCCCAAGCGCACGGGGAATCCCCTGCGGGAACAGCAGGTCCTCGCCAAGCTGCTCGACCACCGAAATGAAGGTGCGGATATAGCTGCGCTTCTGGTAGCCCGCCGACCTGAACAGAACCGCGACGGCCTTTTCCGGGTCGCTGACCGCCGTTCCGGGGTCGCGGGCATAGTCCAGCGCCAGCATGGCCATCTCGGCGAACGAGATGTCCTTTCGCACCAGGTTCTCGTCGACCATCTTGCGATAGAGCGCCTCCAGATCGTCGCCGGGATGGCTGACCGCGGCGGGGATCGTCGCATAGCGTTCGGCCTCGCCCGTCTCCTCCAGAAGCTCGCGATAGGCCGACAGCCGACGATAGCCCTGGATCAGTTCGAACCGGCCATCGGCGCGGCGCTCCAGCCGGATCGGGTTCGACAGCCCCAGTTCGGCGATCGAGGATTTCAGCTCGGCAAGCTCGGCATCCGGCCCGGTCTTGCGGTCGCGCACCAGCTTGGACATCTCGATCAGATCGAGCGGCACCAGCTCGATGACCAGCCCAAGCCGCTTGAGCCGGACATGCTCATGCGCCAGCGCGTCGTTCTCGGCGCGGATCTTCGCCTCGATCTCCTGCCGCTCGCGGTTCGAGCTGACGGTCTCGGCGATGGCGGCGGCCATCGGGCCGCGGCGGGCAGGGGGGGCGGACACCTTCCCCGCGGGGAAGGTTTCGGCGGCAGGCGCGATGCCGTCCTCGGGCAGGCCTATGTCGAACATGCGGCGCTTCTTGCTCATCCCGCCCTCCCTCAGATCCGGGTCCAGGCAGCCAGCATGCTGCCCTTGAATTCCTCATAGGCGCGGTCGAAACTGGCGCGCGCGCGGCGCCAGGTCTCGCGCGTCATCTCGCGATAGTCGATCTCGTAGGCCGACGACAGGAAGCGGCCCGACTGCTCGACCGCGCGCGTCATCTCGATCGGGTGCTCGGCGACATGCGGGCCAAAGACCTTGCGGAAGGCGTCGAACATCGCGCGGTGCAGGTCATTGCCGGGCTCGTAGCGCGTCATCAGGAAACGGATCTCGACAAAGGACTTGGGCAACCCGACCTTCCCCGCGGGGAAGGTCGGCCCGAAGCCCGCCAGATCCTCCAGCGCCTCGGCCAACTGACCGATGAAGCTGGTGGTCGAGTCGTATTCCCAATAGCCGGGACCGGAGGGGATATAGAGCATGTCGGCAGCAAAGACCGCGTTCATCGACTGGTAGCCGATGGCCGGCGGGCAATCGAACGGCACAAGGTCGTAATCGTCATCGCCCAACCCGTCCAGATAACGCGATACCGCCGCGAAGAAGGACCATTCCGGGTTCAGGTGCCGATACTGGGCCGAGGCGAACTCGACGAATGCCGCGTTGGCACAGGAGGGCACGATGTCGATGGTGGCCCAGGCCGTGGTCTTGATGAAGTCACCATGCCGCAACTCGCCCAGGCCCAGATCGCGGATCGAGGCCGGGATCTGGCGGCGGGGCAGGGCGGTGCCGCTGGCCGCGCCGGTGGACACCGCGTTTATCCGGTCGGTCTCGCGGATCAGGTCGCGGGCCATGATGCCCCAGACGGTGTAATCCTCGGCCACATCGGTCAGCCCCATGGAATGGCTGAGCGTGGCCTGGGGATCGAAATCGACCAGCAGCACCCGGTATCCGTCCAGCGCGGCAGCATGGGCGAAATGCAGCGCCACGGTCGACTTGCCCGCCCCGCCCTTGAAGTTCGCGATGGCCGCCCGGAACGCCCGCTTGCCCGCCGGGCGGGGGGGGAGCCTGTGGGCCTTCGCCGACATATTGGGGGACAGAGCGCAGGTTACAACCGCATATTGGGGGACATTTCGCACAGAATAGGAGACATACCGGCTGACACCCTTTACCGATGATACCCGGTTTCCTTGAAACGGAATTGGGTCGGGAACCGGCCTGACAGCCGGGGCGCTTGGCAGAACCGGAAAGCCGGACGCTAATAGCCGACAAGCGGTGAAGAGCGTTGCGTTCCTGCGACGTCGTCGCCAAGAGCCCGATCAGGGCCGTATTGAACGAGGCAGATCCGGACCGCGGCGCGGCCGGGGACATGGACAGAAGACAGACATGCAGCTTCCCCGGCCCGTCGGGCGTGAGGCCGCGTCGCGCAAATACGATATCCTGTCGGCGCTGATGGCGTTCGGCCTGTCGCGGGACAAGTATGCACAGCGGCAGGTCCTGCGGGTCATGGCGCTGATCACCACGCGCTACAACTGGCAGCGCGACGCGCTGAGCAAGGGGCAGGCCGAGATCGCGCGGCTCTGGTCGGTGAACGAGCGCCAGAAGCGGCTCGGCCACCACGTCCAGCGCGGGAACCCGGGGCACCAGGCGCAGGAACTGGCTGACATGGCCCAGCGTTGCCCGGCGCAGCGCAATCACCTGCCGCGGCTCGGCGCCCGCCAGTTCCACCCCCGCCACGCGGATCGAGCCCGCGTCGATCCGGTAATTGCCCCAGATCAACCGCATCATCGCCATGCTGCGCGCGAAGGTCGAGCATCCCTTCCGCATCATCAAGCGTCAGTTCGGCCACGTGAAGACCCGCTATCGCGGCCTCGCCAGGAACCGCGCCCAGCTCTTCACGCTGTTCGCACT
>NZ_DSDD01000256.1:0-4287 GCF_011048875.1 Rhodovulum sp. | reverse complement strand
TGTCCGAGATCAAGCGCTCGTCCGACGAGATTTCCCAGATCATCGGGGTGATCGACGACATCGCCTTCCAGACCAACCTTCTGGCGCTGAATGCGGGCGTCGAGGCGGCGCGGGCGGGCGAGGTCGGGCGCGACGCCGGACCTGCAACGCAGCCCATGTCCGGGCGCAGCGCCCGTCCGGATGACTGGTCCGCAGCCCGCGGCGGGGCAAAGGCGCGTATCCGCGCCCGAAACGTTCATGCCGCGGGGTGACGCCCGCCCCGCCGGGCCGCACCAGATCCGCCGGACAGACGCTCTCCAGTCCTGACCCGGAACCGGCGCGCGCTCCTCCGCCTTCGGCCCGGGCCTGTCCTGATGGCCTGCCGTATCGGGTACCGGTCGTCCGGGGATGGGACCGAGCGGGACCGGGACAGTTCGGGACGGTGCAGGAATGCCACATGCGCCGGGTCGGTCGCCGAAGTGACACATGTCTGTCACGGGGCCGGGTTAGCTGATGCTGCGACGAAGGGCGTCCGGGGACGTCCAGGACATCAAGGGATCGAGGCTCTGCCCGTGACGGTCGACATCGCCCACAGCCTGCCCGATCGCCGGGCGACTGGCCCGGTTCCGTATACGCCCGCCGCGGCCGGGCCATTGCGCATCCTCATCGTCAGCGATGCCTGGCAGCCCCAGGTCAACGGCGTTGTCCGAACCTACGAGAACCTGAACGCGCGCCTGCGCGCGGCCGGTGACGAGGTGCAGGTGATCGGTCCGGTGGCCTTCCCGGGCGTCGCGCTGCCCTCCTATCCCGAGATACCGCTGGCGTTGCCCTATTACCGGCGGCTGGCGGGCTTGATCGAGGATTTCGCGCCGGACGCCGTCCATATCCCGGTCGAGGGACCGCTGGGCTGGATGGCGCGGCATTGGTGCCGTGCCAATCGCGTCCCGTTCTCAACCGCCTTTCACACCGATTTCCCGGCCTATGTGGCGCTGCGCAGCCCCGGCGCCCTGCGCAGCGCGGCCGGCGCGATGACCGTGGCCGCCATGCGCCGCTTCCACGCCCCCGCGCATCATGTCTATGTCGCGACCGCCGCGCTTGAGGACAAGCTGCGGAACTGGGGATTCGACAACCGTTTCGTGCGGCTGTCGCGCGGGGTGGATCTGGACCTATTCCATCCCGGTCCGCCGCGGCCCGAGACCTCGGAACCGCCAGTCCTGCTCTATGTCGGTCGGCTTGCACCCGAGAAGAATATCGAGGCCTTCCTCGCCCTGCCCGGCCCGGCCAGCAAGGTCGTGGTGGGCGACGGCCCGCTTCTGCCCGCGCTGCGCCAGCGCCATTCCGAGGTCGATTTTCGCGGCACCCTGACCGGCCAGACGCTGGCCGATGCCTACCGCGCGGCGGATGTCTTCGTCTTCCCCTCGCGCACGGACACGTTCGGGATCGTCGTCATCGAGGCGCTGGCCTGCGGCATTCCGGTGGCCGCCTATCCCGCGCTCGGTCCGCGCGAGATCGTCGGCGCCGATCCGCGACTGGGTGCGATCGACGAGGATCTGACCGCGGCGGTCGCCCGCGCGCTGGCCGCACCGGGCAGCCGCGCCGACCGGCACGACCATGTCCGCGCCCATTACAGCTGGAACGAGGCGGCGCGCGTCTTCGCCCGCCACTGCGCGGAGCTTGCAAGATGAGCCCCGCCGCCGCCCCCCGCCGGGTACGCAGCGTCTTCGTCTCGGACCTGCATCTGGGCTACAAGGGCAGCGATATCCGCGCGCTGAATGCCTTCTTGCAGGCGCATGAATTCGACCATCTCTATCTGGTGGGCGATGTGCTGGATGGCTGGAAACTGGAAAGCCGCTGGCACTGGACGCAGGATTACAGCGCGCTTGTCGACCTGCTGCTGGACCGGCGGCGGCGCGTGCGGGTCACGGTGCTGACCGGCAACCATGACGAGAAGCTGCGCGACATCCTGGCGGTCCTGTTCCGCCCGCTGGTGCTGCGCCGCTACGGCATAAGGGTGGATGAACGGATCGTGCATCGCGCGGGCGACGGGCGGCGCTATCTGGTGATGCATGGCGACCAGTTCGACGGCGCGCTGATCCGGGGCACCTCGAAACTGGCCGATCGCGCCTGGTCCTGGCTGGGCGAGAAGGCGCTGGTGCGGCCGCGCGCCGAGACAACGCTGGTCAAGGGGAAGCGCCGGCGCTGGTCGCTGGGCAAGGCCGTGGCGACCAATGCGCTGACGCTGCTGGGCCGGTATACGGATACCGCGTTGCGTCGGGCGGCCGCGGACGGGATGGACGGGATCATCTGCGGGCACAGCCATGTCCCGACGCTGGTCCGGCGCGAGGGGCTGCTGTTCGCCAATTGCGGCTCCTGGACCGGCGCGCGGTGCGCGGGCGAGAGCCATACCGCGGTGATCGAGACGCTGGACGGGGCTATGGAGATGGTGGCCTGGCCCGCGATGCGCGCCGCGCCGGGCGATTCCTCGGCCCGTTGCCTGTCGCCCGAGCGTCCCGGTCAGTGCAGCGCCGATGCGGCCCGGCTGGTGCGGCTGATCCATCGGCTCTGGGCGCCGGTGTCCGACGGGCTGGCCGAGCCGGTGGCGGTTGCGTCTCCCGCCCTGCCTTGCTCCCGGGACATCCCCGTGCCGCCGACCTGAGCAGGCGGGGCAGGGTGGCCGGCCCCATCCCCGGTCAGGCCGTGCGCCAGGCCTTCCATAAACGCTTCCACCGCCGCGACAGATCGCGCGCCCGGCTTGCGAAAAGCCGCGTCGCAAGCGCCTGCGCATCGGTTTCGAGCACGCCCTGACGTGCCGCGATCCGCGCGCGCAGCGCGGTGCGGACCTCCTCGCCCCCGGGCGGATCGGCAAGCCCCGCAAGCCAGGCGTCAAGCACCGCCAGATCGTGGTGATCGCCCAGGAACTCGGACAGCCTGCGCACCTCATTCGCGCGCCGGTCCATCGGCGACGGGTCCAGCGGTTGCAGCAGCCGGGTGTGATACCAATGGTATTTCACCGCCTTGCGCCAGTCGTGGATCACGGCCGTCTCGGGCGTCTCGGCGGCCAGGCGCCGGTCGCGGCATGCCCGGGCGAAGACCTTCTCCAGCCCCGGCCGCATCGCCTTGAACCCTGTTTCGGTCAGGCTCCAGCCCTCGGCGCGCGCGCGCAGCGCCACCAGATCGGCGCGAAAGGCGGCCAGATCGGCGGCCACGTCGCTGCCCGCGACCGCGCTGTCGCGCACCGCGATCAGGTGATCGCGAAGCGGCGCCAGCCCCTCGGCGCCGGTCGCCTCCGCCAGCTTGTCCACCGTCTCGACCATGCCTTCGAGATCGCGCAGCCCCGACAGCCGCCGCGCCGCGTCGCGGATCGCGGCATTCTCGGCGGCGTAGTCGGGAAAGCTGGCGCGCACCAGCCGGATCAGCCCGCGCAGCCGCTTGGCTCGCTTGCGCACCTGGTGGACCTTGTCGTGCAGGTCCATCGCGGCGTCGTCGATCTCGGCAAGTGCTGCGTCGACCTCCTCGATCGCGATGCGCCGCAGCGCCTCTTCGCAGGTCTCGTCCGATCGTTTCATGCGATAGGCCATGTCACCGTCCCGTCTTCCACGCGCATACACAATCCGCAGCGGTATCCAGATCATATGACATTTAGTTAACGCGCGCGCAGAACCAAGACGGGGCCAGCCTCCGGTCGCCCCACCGATACCGGCCTGCGCCAAGCGCGGCGCCGGTCAGCCCGCGTCACCGCGTGCGGCGGGGGGGCGTGTCGCCGCCCTTGGGTTTGCCCTTCCATATGCGCCGCGCCCCCGTCGCGGGCCGATCCATCCGCTTGGAGGTGTCGCAGGCACCGGGCCGGGTCCTGGCGCTGCCGGTCTCGTCCTTCCGTTCCGCCCGCTCGGGTCCGCGCGTGTCGGATTTCGGCCTTGCCGCATCCCATTTCTGCGCCGGGTTGCGGGGCTTGCGCGGGGCGGCGTCGTCCTTCGCCCTGGCGGTCTTCGGGCCGGGCCGGTCCATCCGCTTCGGGCCGTGCTGGCTGCGGGATGCGGTCCTGTCGCCGGCCGGCGCGCCCTTCGGTCCCGTCCCGCGCGGCTCGGCCCCGGACCCGTCGCGCTTCGGCGCGGCATGGCGGGGTTTGCGGGGCTTTGCATCGTCGGTTGCCCGTGCCGGGCGCGGGGCGGCAGAGACCGGCGCGGGTGTCTTCCGCGGCGGGCGCGGGGCGCTGGGCCCCTTGCGCGCCGGGCCTGATCGACCGGCTTGGTCCCGCCGGAATCCTCGAAGAAGACATCACCGCAAGGCAGGTCGAGGGCACGGTCGAGG
>NZ_DSDD01000252.1:0-4288 GCF_011048875.1 Rhodovulum sp. | reverse complement strand
GTGTCGGTGTCGAAACGGACCGGCACGTCGAACTCGAAGCCTGCGGTGATTGCGACGCCGCTGGCAGGGGCTGTGTCGAAATTCAGCACGCCGGTGGTCGTGTCGACGGACCAGCCGCCGGTCTGCTCCGTGCCGCTCAGCGCAACGCGAACGGTTCCTGCGACTGGCTTGGTGATGGTCCGGGTCCATTCCTGCGCGCCGCTCACGTAGCGCTTGACAAGCTGGAACGCCGTCCTGCTGCCATCGCCCTCGCCGATGACCTGATCTTGCGGTCCCGGCGCCTGCGACGGCAGGCCAGACTTGTAATCGGCCCAGTCCTTGAAGCGGAATCCGTGCAGGCGGCCATTCCGCGCCTCGAAGAAGGCGACGACGGCCGCCAGATCGTCTGCGCGGCGGATGCCATAGGCGACATCATAGCGCCGCCGTGAATTGGCCCAGCTGGCATTGCGTTCCTCATCACCACTCGCCAGTTCAACGATCTGCGTGCGCCGCTCCGGCCCGCCGCGCGCGCCACGGCTGATATTGTCGGGGAAGCGCACTTCATGAAACGCCATAAAGTCTCTCCGTGGTTCGTGCTCTGGCCTCTGCAACCGGTGCCCACTTGCAGGGTCGCGCTCACATGCCCCGTCGCCCCAGATTGACCGCGCGGGCAATGTCTGCTGCCACTTGCGTGCGCGATTGCCGGAAGCTTTCGGCATCGCGCGCCATGATGGTGACGTTGACGGTCGTGCCGCCATCGGCGCCCGCGCCGCGCGCGCCATAACCGGCAGCTTCGCGGCGCGAGAGCACGCGTTCCCCGCGTTGCAGGATCGCGGGCACTTCATCGGGTTTGAGCCCGGCCCAGCCGCCGGAATGCATCCGTTGCGCGCCCGCAAAGGCCATTGCCGGGACCATGCGGCCGGGACCGGGCACGCCTACCGTGCCGCCTGCGTGGAAGATATTGGCAAACAGCCCACCCGCGCCGCCCAACACGCCAGAGAGCAGCCCCGCCAGCGGCCCGAGGATGAAGCGCCGTGTAGCCAGCCGTGCCAGATCAGCGATCATTGAGGTGACCAGATCGCGGAAGTCGAGCTTGCCCTTGCGCACGAAATCGGCGACGGCGTTCTCAGCCGCGCCAAAGGCATTGACCAGCACCTGACCGATATCCGCGCCGATATCGCGCGCCTTGTCGGCATACTCGGAAAGCGCCTCCGTGACCGCCTGCCAGCCAGTCAGCGCCTCTGTCGCGCCACTGGCCGTATCCGATCCAGCCTGTCGCCCTGCAGCACCTGCGCGCCCTGCGGCAGCTTCGGCCTGATCCAGCGCCTCCGAAATACGCTGCGCACCAGCCGTGGCCGCATCCAGCGCATCTGCGCTTTCCGCCCCAGACCCACGCACCGATGCCAGCAATGCGGCCATAGCCTCGCGCGCACCATCAAATGCGCTCGCGAGTGTCGCATCCGCCCGCGTGCGAAACCCTTCTGCGGATCGCTCGGCGCGCAGTATGCCCGCGTCAAAACTCGACACCCATGCCTGCACGCCCAGCGCATCGATCTGGAAACCGGCCCCGATCACATCGGCGATCTTGTTGAAGCCGGGCGCGATCCGGCTCAGGAAATCCGCCCATGTCTGGCCGAGAGTTCGCATCAGCCGCAGCCAGAGCGCCTCGATATCAGCGCGCATGGCGCGAAACCGATCCCCAAAGGCGGACATGGAGGCCGCCATGCCGTCCCAGACCGCGCGCGCCACATCGCCCATCAGCTCGAGCGCATTGCCAACCCCCCCGGCGCCGGAGACCAGCCGCCCGAACTGATAGACCAACTCGCCCGCGCCGACGATCAGCGCACCGATGCCCGTCCGGATCAGCGCCCCGCGCAGCACCACCAGCGCTGTCGCCACGCCGCGCACAGAAAGTGCTGCTGCCGCCAGCCCGGCAACCCAGCGCCCGGCCATGAAGGCGGCGAATGTGCCTGCGATGCTGACCAGACGCCCGATATTATCAAACAGCCCCCGGATGGCCTGACCGAGGGGGCCGGTCGTGCGGGCGACAGCCGCCATGGCGTCGGCCACGGCCTCCAGCGCCGGAGCGGCGGCTACCGCCAGTTGGTTCGAGAGTCCGCGCCAGATCAGCCCCAGCCGGGAGACCGCGTCATTGGCCCGCTCGATCTGCGCGGCGTCCTGATCCGACACCACCACCCCGAAATCGCGCACGTCCTGTGTGGCCTGCCGCAGCGTGGCGCTGTCGATCCGCCCGAATACCAGTGCTGCGCGGTCACCAAACAGTTGCGAGGCGACAGCCGCGCGTTCGGCCTCGGGCACAAACTGGCCCAGCGCCTCCTGAATGGTGGCAATGCGCGCATCGGGCGGCAGGCGTTGCAGGTCTTCCGCCGAGAGCTGCAACCGGCGCAACGCCTCGACTGCAGAGCCGGTACCTGAGGCCGCTTGCGACAGCCGCCGTGTCAACTGGATCGTGGCCTGTTCCACCTGACCCATGGACACGCCCGCCAGATCGCCCGCGCGCTCGAGCACCTGAATGCTGGCAACCGTGGTGTCGAGGGAGGCCGCGAGCTTGGCCTGCGCATCGACAGTTTGCAGCCCCGAGCGGATCATGGCCACACCAGCTGCTGTGGCGGCAGCAACGGCAGCCGCTGCCGCCACCTTGACCCGCCGCGAAAACGCCGCCAGCCTCCGGTTCGTCGCCTCCATTTCCTGGCTCAGCCGCCCGAAGCCACGCTTGCCAGCCTCGCCCACGCCCTCCAGCTCAGAACGCACCTGACGCCCGCCCACAGCCGCGAGGCGGACGCTAACCCGTTTCTCGGTCATTGTGTGCTTCCTATGCGTGCGTCATTGACATATGCGCCATTGGCGCACATATGGGATCATGAGCATCGTGACTGTGGTCGAGACACCGGAATTCCAGCGCCGCGCGCGCAGCCTCATGTCGGAGGAAGAGCGGCTGGCGTTGATCGATTTCGTCGCGCGCAACCCGACGGCGGGCGTGTCCATCGGGGGCGGTGTGCGCAAGTTCCGCTTCGCGCGCGATGGTGGTGGCAAGAGCGGCGGGTTTCGGGTGATCCATTTCTTCAGCGCGGATGCTGGAGTGCCGATTTTTCTGATCACGGTCTTCGCGAAGAACGAGAAGGCCAATCTGACCCCGCGCGAGGCAGAGATGGTCAGGCAATTGGGTGAGGCCCTTGCGGCAAGTTACAGGAGGACACCATGAGTGACGCATTCAAGAGCATTGAAACGGGTCTGCAGGAGGCGCTGGCACATGCGCGGGGCGCAGCAGCTGGCACGGTTCACGAGATCGAGCTACCGGAGCCGGATGTGCAGGCGATCCGGGCTCGTACGGGTTTGTCGCAGTCTGACTTCGCGCGCAGTATCGGGGTCAGGAAGGGCACGCTGCTGAATTGGGAGCAGCGCCGCCGCAGCCCGGAGGGACCAGCGCGGGTGTTGTTGGCGCTGATCGACAAGGATCCGCAAATTGTCCAGCGCACACTGGTGCGCTGAGGTTGTCACGAGCGCCCGGAGTCCATCTGTTCATTGAGTTTGAGGACCATCACGGCCTCGATGACGGGCAGCAGTTCGGCCATGGCGAGGGGCGGCACGCCGAGGGCGTCACCGAGCGCCAGCGCGGCGGACATGTCCCAGCCGATCACGGCGCCGGGCAGCACACGCAGCTGGCCACTGATGCGTCCGACCAGGTCCCAGACCTGCCAGCCCTCGTGGGTGAGCGGCCGGTTCAGCCGCGTGGGGCAGTCCGGGCAGGTTTGCGTGCACGCTTCGCAGTATCTTGCGCCCCCGCCGAACTCCCACTCGGCAAGGGCGCAGAGGCGTTTTTTTCCTGTTCCAGCAGCAGCCCCTTCGAGACATAGGTCAGCTGGAACGCTTCAAAAATCGGCCAGATGTCGAGTAGCGCGTCGATGGCCTCTGGGCTGGGATTGATGGGCACACCATCAGCATCGCTGATCCCCTCCCAGGCCAGCACCGCCCGGCGTGCCAGCGCCTTCGCGAAGGCCATGGCGCGGGTCTCATCACTGGCCTCGTCCGGCAGGCTTTCCACCTCCGGATCGGCGCGTGTGGCGACCATCAGCGCGGTGGTCAGGGGGCGCAGCTGCACGCGCACGCCAGGGGCGAGATCATGCCAGCGGGGGGCATTGGTTAGATCAAGAGTGAGCATCAATAAGTCTCCACAGCATTGATAAGCGTGGCGGTGCACATCCGGCTCACAGTTGCATCCTGCGCAGCCTGCCAGTCGAAGGTCGCCTGCACGCCCTGCGGCCCGGAAATCTCGATGCGCGGGCGCGGC
>NZ_DSDD01000219.1:0-4300 GCF_011048875.1 Rhodovulum sp. | reverse complement strand
TGTCTCGTTTCCCCATCTCGGGAAGGACATTAAGCGCCCCCAGCGGGCCGCACCCTCCGTCTCGGACAGGACGGGGCGTCGCCGCCCCGCCATTCCCGGGCACGAGACCCGGAAATACGCGTGGGAATAGGCGTCAGCCTATCCTTATTCAATTTCCGGTTGCCGAGGCAACATCAACTGACACGCCCGGCCCCATGGTCGAGCTGAGCGACACCTTCTTCATGAAGGTGCCCTTGGCGCCCGAGGGCTTGGCCTGACTGACCGCACCCACGAAGGCGCGCACGTTCTCGACCAGCTTGCCCTCGTCGAACGAGGCCTTGCCGATGCCGGCATGCACGACGCCTGCCTTCTCGGCACGGAACTGCACCTCGCCACCCTTGGCGTTCTTGACCGCCTCGGCCACGTCCATCGTCACCGTGCCGACCTTGGGGTTCGGCATCAGGTTGCGCGGACCGAGGATTTTCCCCAGCCGCCCGACGACCGGCATCATGTCCGGGGTCGCGATGCAGCGGTCGAACTCGATCGTGCCGCCCTGGATCGTTTCCATCAGGTCCTCGGCACCGACGATCTCGGCACCAGCAGCCCGGGCCTCGTCGGCCTTGGGGCCGCGGGCAAAGACCGCAACGCGCACATCCTTGCCGGTGCCGTTGGGCAGCGTCACGACGCCCCGCACCATCTGGTCGGCATGCCGGGGATCGACGCCCAGGTTCAGCGCGATCTCGACCGTCTCGTCGAACTTGGCGCTCGCGTTCGCCTTGATCAGCGCGACCGCGTCCTCGACGCTGAGGTTTTCCTTGCCAGCGACGGCTGCGCGCGCGGCGCGCACACGTTTTCCATGCTTTGCCATCGCGCTTACCCCTTCACCTCGATGCCCATCGAACGGGCCGACCCCAGGATGATCTGCATCGCGCCTTCGATGTCGTTGGCATTCAGATCCTTCATCTTCGTCTCGGCGATCTCGCGCACCTGCGCCACCGTCACCGTCCCCGCAACGTCGCGGCCGGGCTTTTCGGAGCCCTTGGCGCGGTTGCGCTTTCCGACCGGCTTGAGACCCGCCGCCCTCTTCAGGAGAAAGGACGCAGGCGGCGTCTTGATCTCCATCGCGAAGGACTTGTCCTGGTAGTAGGTGATCACCGTCGGACAGGGGGCGCCGGGCTCCAGATCCTGGGTCTTGGCGTTGAACTGCTTGCAGAATTCCATGATGTTGATGCCGCGCTGACCGAGCGCGGGACCAACGGGCGGACTGGGATTCGCCTGGCCTGCCTTGACTTGCAGCTTCAGCTTGCCGATTACCTTCTTGGCCATAAGGCCGTCTCCTTCCATTCACCGCGCCGGACCCACGCGAGGGTGGCGCATCGGTTTAGTGGTCCGGCATTCGGGCGCGCCCGCCTGCCTCCCACGGCTTTGCATCAGCCCCCCTTGGAGACCTGCGTGAATTCCAGTTCGACCGGCGTTGCCCGGCCGAAGATCGACACCGTCACCTTCAGGCGCTGGTTGTCGTCGTCCACTTCCTCGACCATGCCCGAGAAGCCCTCGAAGGGGCCGTCGGTCACGCTGACATTCTCGCCGATCTCGTAGGTGATGAGCGAGCGCGGCTGCGCCTCGCCCTCCTCGGCACGGTTGAGGATCTGGTTCACCTCCTCGTCGCGCATCGGCATCGGCTTGCCCTGAGGGCCGAGGAAACCGGTCACCCGGTTGATCTGGCTGATCAGGTGATAGCCGCGATCGCTCATGTCCATGCGCACCAGCACATAGCCGGGCATGAAGCGGCGTTCGGTCGTCACCTTCTTGCCGCGGCGGATCTCGATCACCTCTTCGGTGGGCACGAGAACCTCTTCGATCTCGTCCTCGAGACCGGCATCGGCGACGGCTGTCCTGATCTGTTCGGCAACCTTCTTCTCGAAGTTCGAGAGCACGCCCACCGAATACCACCGCTTCGCCATCTTGCCCCTAACCTCGCATCCACCGGCCTTGGGCCGTTTTCTCTTTGCGACCTGCGCTTTCTGGAACAAAAAACAGCGCGCAACCCGAATCGATGCACGCCGGAACCCAGAACAGCGTTCGCCTTACAGATGTGATCCCCGCCTTTCAAGCCCGCTGGCCTGAAAATCGGCAGGCTCAGCCGAAAAAGCCCAGGATCAGTTGCAGCCCCGAACGGATCATCCAGTCCACGAAGAAGAAGAAGATCGCCGTCAGGGTGGCCATGATCAGGACCATGACTGTGCTCAGTCCGACCTCGCGCCGGGTCGGCCAGACGACCTTGGAGACCTCGGACCGGGTCTGCTGGATGAACTGGAGCGGATTGGCCATGGCCGTGATGGTCTCGTTTTCTCTTGCCGACAGGGGGCGAAATACGCGCTCGGCGCCGAGATTGCAAGGGCGCAGGTCCGGGCTGACGGCGCCCTAGTCGCGGTCCGTGTCGGCCGAGAGACGCGAGAACGGATCGCCGCATCGTCCCCGGCGGCCTCCCGCGAGAAGGCCGCATGTCCGTGCGATTCCGATCAACCGCCCCAGAAGGAAAACCCCGCCCCCTAGCCCGAGCACCGCGAAGGCGATGCCGATCAACTGGGGGTCGGGCGCGCCCTCCGGGACGAAACCGGGCAGGACGGGGGCGGGCAGGGTCAGCTCGGATAGGGCGGCAACCGGCGGTGTGGATGACGGCGGATCGGCCGCCGGGGCGACCAGCCACTTGGCGCCCGGCGCCTCGCGCGCCGCAACCGCCGCGGGCAACGCCAACGCGCCCACCCAGACCCGTATCGCAAGGTTTCCGCGCATTTTCCCCATGCCCTGCCAGCGCCGTCATCGCACGCACCCGGAAGAATCCCGCTCGACTTCCGGGTTTTCGCAGGACGGCGTGGCAGCGAGAAGGCACCGCAAGGGCAGTTCGGCGGCATATGCGGAGAATGAGCTTGGCAGGGGCGGAGGGACTCGAACCCCCGGCCCTCGGTTTTGGAGACCGATGCTCTACCAACTGAGCTACACCCCTAGGCCGAAGCCCGGTTACGTCACCGGGGCGGCGGAATCAAGCCCGGTTTTTCGTCCGCGATCTGGTTTCGCGGCCGCTCGGGTGCTAGGCCGGGCACCATGACCGCCCTGCCCGATCCCGAGACACGCGATCTGTTCGACGCCGCGCCATGGGCCGCGCTGGCGCAGGCGGAGTTCGGGGCGGCTGCGGGCGTGCCGACGATGCTGAGCGCAGGGGAGCAGCGGCTTTATCTCTGGCTTGCGCGCGACTGGGCGCGGGGCGCGGGGGCCATCGTCGATCTGGGCTGTTTCGCGGGCGGTTCGACCGCGCGGCTGGCCGAGGGGCGGCGGCAGGCGGGGCATCGCGCATCCGTCCATGCCTTTGACCGGTTCACCGCCTCCGAGGAGTTGAAGGCCCGGATGCTCTATCCCGCGGGCATCCCGCCCTTCGCGGGCGGGGACATCCTGCCCCTGGTGCGGCGCCTGCTGGCGCCCTGGGACGCGCTGGTCACGCTGCATCCCGGCGAGATCGCGGACCAGCACTGGTCCGACGGGCCGATCGAGATCCTGGCGATCGACGCGGCGAAATCCGACGCCATGGCCGATGCGATCGCAGCGCGGTTTCTTCCCGGCCTGATCCCGGGCGGGTCGATGGTGATCCAGCAGGACTATTTCCACTGGCGCCAACCCTGGCTGGCGGCCCAGATGGCGCGGCTGGCCGACTGTTTCGCGCCGCTGGCCGTGTGCCCGCCGACCAGCGCGGTCTTCCTGTGCACCCGCGCACCCGATGCCGACATGCTGGCGCGGGCGGCCTGCACCGGGCTGGACGACGCCGCCCTTGCCGCGGGGCTGGCGGCGGCGCGGGCGCAGATGGCGCGGTTCGGGCAGGCGGCACGATTCGACCGGCTGGCGGCGGCGCTGGCGGCCAATCCGGGCGGGCGGGTCGCCTGGCGGATGCGCAAGCCCTGAACCGTCGGTCAGTCGGCGGATTTCCTGCCCGATCCCTGCGCGCTTTCCGACAGCTCGGCAAAGCGGTCCGGCACGAAGCGTTCGGAAAAGCCTGCCAGCGTGCACCAGACGATGAGCCGGGCGAAATCCTCGGTCGGGCGCAGAGGCAGAAGCGGCGAAGGCGCCATCCCGAAGGGCGGCGCGGGTGTGCCGGGCGGCGGCGCGGCGGTCTCGGCCATCTTCCAGAGGCCGAAATCGCCTTCGAGAAAGATCGGCCCGGACAGGATGTTGCCCATCATCAGGAAGAACAGGATCACCGCCGCGATGCCCCCCACCAGCAGCCGCACCCAGAGCGCGCCGGGGGAATAGACGACATCCATGTCGTTCC
>NZ_DSDD01000308.1:0-4327 GCF_011048875.1 Rhodovulum sp. | reverse complement strand
GGGAGCGTCATCAGGAGCGCCGCATGTCGCGTCCAGACCTGATCCGCGCGGGTCCATCCCTCGACCTCGTCCAGCCGTGAGGGATCGGCCACCAGACGCTTCTGCCCGGCGATCGCGGCCTGCTCGGTGATGGCCAGCGTGTCGAAGCCGGGCACCCAGGATACGATCAGCCGCCACGCGCCTGAATCGTCCGGCCTTATGCGTGCCTGCGCCAGCAGCTTTGCCGCGGCGATCCGCGCTTCGTGGATGTCGCTTTGCCAAAGCGCTGCCGCCAGTTCCAGCCGCGCCTCGGGCGGGGATGCCGCCCGCCATGCCCCGGCCAGCGCGTCGATCTCGTGGGCGGGAATGCCCAGATAGACGCGCCCCGCCCCGTGATGGGCGGCCATTCCGGCGGCCTTGTCCGGAACGGCGCGGGCCGTCAGTTCGGCAAGGGCGATTTCGGGTGTCATGCCGCGTCTCTGGCTCTTGTGCGTGGCCCGGTCAAGGCGACATGGCGCATCCTTCGCCCGCTGTCCCGATGGGGCGCCGTTGTCCCGGGCAGGCTGAGCCAAACCCTTGTGCCTGGGACTCGTCGCGCGACAAGCGCGTTCGAAAAAGAAAAACCCCGCCAAACCTTTCGGTTGGCGGGGACATCGGCGCCCAGAACCCCGGGTCGAACGTTACTCTCTGTTGCCCAGGAATTGCAGCAGGAACATGAACAGGTTGATGAAGTCTAGGTAGAGGTTCAGCGCCCCCATGATCGCCGACTTGGCCAGCCATTCGCTGTCCATCGACTGCGCATGCTGGATGTAGTCGGTCTTGATCCGCTGGGTGTCATAGGCGGTCAGCGCCGAGAACAGCAGTACGCCGATGATCGACACCGCGAACATGATCGCGGGGCTGCCCAGGAAGATGTTCACGATCGAGGCGACGATCAGGCCGATCACGCCCATGATCAGGAACGACCCCCAGCCCGAGATGTCCTTCTTGGTCGTGTAGCCCCAGAGCGACAGGCCCGCGAAGGCGATCGCCGTGATCAGCAAGGTCTGCACGATCGACAGCCCGGTGAAGACCAGGAAGATCGAGCTGATCGACAGGCCCATCAGCGTCGAGAAGCCGTAGAAGTAGAGCTGCGCGGCCGCCGCCGACATCCGGTTCGCGACCATGCCGAAGCCGAACACCATGATGAGCGGGGCGAACATGATCAGCCATTTCAGCGGAGAGGCGTAGATCGCCATACCAAGCCCGGTCAGCGTGCCATCTGCCGCGACGGCCAGCCCCGAGATCGCCCAGGCGGCCAGCGCTGTGATCACCATGCCGACCGACATGGTGCCGTAGACCTTGTTCATATGGGCACGAAGGCCCGCGTCGATCTGCGCCGACGAGCGGATGCCCGCCGTCTGGCCCGCGCGGATCGTGTTCGTGTTGTAGTCAGCCATCGCTGCCTCCTCAGATTTTCACACCCGGCGGACCGGACAATCCGGACCCCGCCATTGCGGGGGAATATCGGCGAAGGGGGAAAGCATTTCAAGGCGCGCCGGTCCGAAAACGGCGCGATACCTTGTGACGTTTCCGTCAGCCTGCCGCGCGGTTCAGCGCAGCCAGGTCCTCGGCACGTCCCAGACCGGGCGGCGGGCCTCGGCCAGCGCCTCGTCCCGGGTCAGTCCGGTGTCACGCGGCATCGAGTCGTCAAGCTCGGCCAGGCGGTGACGCTGGCGGGCAACGCCAAGGCCAAGGCCGAAGCGGCGCAAAAGATCGCCAAGCGCGGGAAGACGGACGCCCCGGATGGTGTCGGTGACGATATGGGCCATGGCCGTGCCTCCTTCCTGATGCGGACTGCTCTCTCTCTGCTTGCAGCTTATCGCGCATCGTGTTTCATTCTTCAGACGAATGATTGCTATGCGGTGAATCAAGGGTCGTGATATGCCGCGCCATCTGGACCTGACCGCCCTGCGCTCTTTCGTGGCCGTGGCCGAAGCGGGCGGGGTCACGCGGGCGGCGGGGTTGCTGAACCTGACGCAATCGGCGGTGTCGATGCAGGTCAAGAGGTTGGAACAGGCGCTGGGGCTCGATCTGCTGGACCGCACCGGGCGCCGGGTCCGGCTGACCGCGGCGGGCGAGCAGTTGCTGGGCTATGCCCGCCGCCTGCTGTCGCTGAACGACGAGGTCTATGCCCGCATGACGGCGCAGGATTACGAGGGCGAGATCGTGCTGGGCGTGCCGCATGACATCGTCTATCCCGCGATCCCGCAGGTGCTGAACCGCTTTGCCGCCGATTTCCCGCGCGTCCGGGTGCAGCTGGTCTCGTCTTACACCACGCGGCTGCGCGAACAGTTCCGCCGCGGCGAGGTGGACCTGATCCTGACCACCGAGGATCGCTGCGGCCCGGGCGGCGAGACGCTGGCCGAACTGCCGCTGGTCTGGGTCGGCGCGATCGGCGGGCAGGCCTGGAAACAGCGCCCGCTGCGGCTGGCCTATGAACATGCCTGCATCTTCCGCCAGGACGTCGAGGAGGCGCTGGACCGGGCCGGCATCCCCTGGCAGATGGCCGTAGAAAGCGACTCGATCCGCACGGTCGAGGCCAGCGTCAGCGCCGATCTGGCGGTGCACACCGTCGTCGAAGGCGCGATGCCGCCCTATGTCGAACGCATCAGCCATGGCGGCGCGCTGCCCGAATTGCCGCGCACCCTGATCGACCTCTATGTCTCGGATGTCGCGCCGGGTCCGACGCTGGAGGCGCTGGCCGGGCTGATCCGGCAGGCCTATCGCGCGGGCTGAGGGCTCAGGGACCGGCCTGCGCCAGCCGCCCGCCCTGGCGAACCATGGCAATGCGCGTGGCCCGCCCGGTACGGTCATCGGTCTCGACGAGGACACCCGAAACCGTCGCCTCGCCTGCGGCCGGGGTGAACCGCCCCTTGGCCATGCCGGTGATGAAACGGCGCATCGGCTCGTCCTTTTCCATGCCGATCACCGAATCATAATCGCCGCACATGCCCGCATCGGACAGATAGCCCGTGCCGCGCGGCAGAACCTGCGCGTCCGCCGTGGGCACATGGGTATGGGTGCCGACCACCAGGCTGGCGCGGCCGTCGCAGAAATGGCCCATCGCCATCTTCTCGGAGGTCGCCTCGCAATGCATGTCGACCAGCACCGCTTGCGCCAGCCCGCCCAGGGGATGCGCCTTCAGGACCGGGTCGATGGCCGAGAACGGATCGTCGAAGGGCCGCTTCATGAAGACCTGGCCCAACGCCTGTGCCACCAGGACCTTGCGCCCGCCGCGCGCCTCGAACAGCCGCGCCCCCCTGCCCGGCGCACCCTTGGCATAGTTCAGCGGGCGCAGGATGCGCGGCTCCTGCTCGACGAAGCCCAGCATGTCCTTCTGGTCGAAGGCATGATCGCCCAGCGTCAGACAATCCGCCCCGGCATCGAGCAACGCGCGCGCATGCGCCGGGCTGAGCCCCGCCCCCGATGTCGCGTTCTCGCCATTGACCACGACGAAATCCAGCCCCCAGTCCGCGCGCAAGCCGGGCAGGCGCGCGATCACCGCATCGCGCCCCGCCCGGCCCATGACATCCCCAAGAAACAGAATTCTCATGCGCAACAGCCCCAGGCCGCACCACGCCGAAGGGCAAGGCGTTCCGTCACGCCGCCCCCGCGCCCCTGTCCTTCTTCTGGCCCGAAATATCCCGGGGGGAGTCCGCAAGGACGGGGGGCAGCGCCCCCCTGTGCCCGGCGATGCCGGATCAGGTCCGGTCGGCCAGCGCCTTGCACCAGGCTTCCATCTCGCGCGTTGCGATCTCCATCGGCGGTTCCATGAAGGTGATGTGGAACCGCTCGCCCAGATCGGCCACGCCGATGGACCGGGGCCGGACCGCCAGCACATGGGCGTTCGGCAACGCGATCCCGAAACAGAAGACGATGTTGCGGGCGTCGCGGATCCCTTCGCCGACGGTGCCGCCGATCGCGGTGGTATGCGCGAAATGGTCGAAAATGGCGATGAAGGCCACCTTGGGATGGGCGTCGATCCGCGCCCTGAGGGTGGCCATGATGTCATCGACGCTCTGGCAAGAGGTCTCGGACTTGGGCAGGTCCATGTCGAAGACCGGGTATTTCTCCATCAGAAGGGTCTGTTTCATCCTCGCTCCGGGTCTGGGGGTTGATCTCGGCTCATCCTGACCGATCTGTTGCGCGCGGTCAGTGACCAGATCACCGCGCGGCTGAATCTCTTGCATCGGCCAGCGCGCCGGGCAGCGCCTCGGCCAGCACATCCAGCTGATCCTCCGGCCCTGCCGAGATCCGGATGCAGCGGTCCAGCGGCGCCACGCCGGGCATCCGCACGAAGACATCG
>NZ_DSDD01000423.1:0-4393 GCF_011048875.1 Rhodovulum sp. | reverse complement strand
CTGGTGACGCGGGCTGTGCCTCCTATGCCGAGGCGAGGCTCGCCCGGCCGGCTGCCGAGACCGTCGCAGCCGTGCCCCCGGACTGGGCGGACTGGATCGCCGATCTCGATGACCGCATGACGGGAACCTGCCGATGAAATCCCTCTCACCCGCGCTGCAAGCCCATCTCGACGAGGGCACGACGACGCTCGCCTGGTGCTGGCGGATCGCCCGCGCCGACGGCGTCACCTTCGGTTTCACCGATCATGATCGGACGCTGAGCTTCGACGGGACCGACTTCGAGCCGGAAAGCGGGCTGACCGCCTCCGAGGTGCGCTCGGGCTCGGATCTGTCGGTCGATGCGCAGGACGCGACAGGCGTGCTGACCTCCGACCGCATCACTGAGACCGACATCCTCGACGGCCGCTGGGACAATGCGGAGGTCGAGGTCTGGCGGGTGAACTGGGCCGATACCGGCCAGCGCGTGCTGATGCGCCGCGGCGCCATCGGCCAGATCCGGCGCGGGCGGCTGGCCTTCGTGGCCGAGGTGCGCTCGCTCGCCCATGTCCTCGGCCAGACAGTCGGGCGGACCTTCCAGGCCACCTGCGACGCCGCGCTTGGCGATGCGCGCTGTGGCGTCGATGTGGATGACCCCGTCTTCAACGGCACGGGCGCCGTCATCGATCTGCTGCGCGACCGAGCCTTCACCGCCTCGGGGCTGGGCGGGTTTGACTCCGGCTGGTTCACCTTCGGCACGCTGGACTGGACGAGCGGCGCGAACGCCGGGCGGCGCACCGAGGTGCTGGGCCATGACGTCACGGACGGCATCGCTGTGCTGACCCTGCTCGAGGCGCCGGTCCGTGCCATCGCCGAGAGCGACGCCTTCACCATCCGCGCGGGCTGCGACAAGCGGATGGAGACCTGTGGCGCGAAGTTCGCCAACACCGCCAACTTCCGCGGCTTCCCGCACATCCCCGGCCAGGACGCCGTCCTCCGCTACGCCACCAAGGATGGCGGGCACGAGGGGTCCGTGCTGTGACCACCGCCGATCCCAACCGCGTTGTCGCCATTGCGCGTTCCTGGCTCGGCACGCCTTACCACGACCAGGCCAGCCTGCGCGGCGTCGGCTGCGACTGCCTTGGTCTCGCCCGAGGGGTCTGGCGCGAGGTCGTCGGCCCCGAGCCGTTCCCGATCCCGCCTTACAGCCGCGACTGGGGCGAGACCGGACCGCGCGAGGTGCTGGCCGAGGGCGCGCGGCGCATGATGATCGAGGTGTCGCCTACAGAGGCCGGTCCGGGCGCGCTGGTCCTGTTCCGCATGAAGCCCCGCGCCATCGCTAAGCATGTCGGGATTCTCACCGGGCCCGAAACCTTCCTCCACGCCTACGAGCGGCTCGGCGTGATCGAGGAACCGCTCACCCCCTCCTGGCGGCGGCGCATCGCCTTCGCCTTCCTGTTCCCGCAACGCTGAGACCCCGACATGGCCACCCTCGTTCTCGGCGCCGCAGGCGCCGCCATTGGCGGTTCGATCGGCGGCGCGATCCTCGGCGTCAGCGCCGCGACCATCGGCGGCTTTGTCGGCTCCACCCTCGGCTCGGTGGTCGACAGCTTCATCGTCTCGTCGCTGGCGCCGACGCAGCGCATCGAGGGCGCGCGGCTCGACACGCTGCGCATCACCTCCGCGACCGAAGGTGCTGTGATCCCGCGGCTCTACGGCCGCATGCGCATGGGCGGCAACATCATCTGGGCTACGGACTTCCGCGAGGAGACGAAGACCACCACGCAGGGCGGCGGCAAGGGCGGCGGGGGCGGCAAGGTCAAGACCACCGAGTATCTGTACTATGCGAGCTTCGCGGTCGCGCTCTGCGAGGGCCCGATCACCGGCATCGGGCGCATCTGGGCCGACGGCAAGCCGATGGACCTCTCCGGCGTCACCTGGCGCTGGTATCCGGGCGACGAGACCCAAACCGCTGATCCGTTCATCGGGTCAAGGATGGGTGCCGCCAGCACGCCCGCCTATCGCGGCACCGCCTATGTGGTCTTCGAAGAACTGGCGCTCTCGACCTATGGCAACCGGTTGCCGCAGCTCTCCTTCGAGGTGTTCCGGCCGCTGGCCGACCCCGACACCGCCGAGGGACTGATCCGCGCCGTCACCCTGATCCCGGCCTCCGGCGAGTTCACCTACGCGACGCAGGCCATCCGCAAGACCGATGGCGGCGCGACGGTGCCCGAGAACCTGAACGCGCTGGCCGACTCCACCGACATGGTGGAGGCGCTCGACCGGCTGCAGGCGATGGCCCCGGCGGTCGAGAGCGTCAGCCTCGTCGTCGCCTGGTTTGGCGACGATCTGCGCGCGGGATCCTGCAAGGTGCGGCCAGGTGTCGAGGTCTCGGCCAAGTCGACCACGCCCGCCAGCTGGTCGGTGAACGGCGTCAGCCGCGCCGCCGCCTTCCTCGTCAGCCGCGACGGTCGCCATTGGAGCGCCATTGGTCCGAGCGACAATGGCGACGACCGCCCGGTCTATGGCGGCACGCCATCCGACTTCGCGGTGGTGCAGGCGATCCAGGAGATGAAGACGCGCGGGCTGCGCGTCACCTTCTACCCGTTCATCCTGATGGACGTGCCGCCCGGCAACACGCTGCCGAACCCGTATTCCCACAACGCCGCCGAGACAGGCCAGCCCGCGTTCCCCTGGCGGGGCCGGATCACCTGTTCACCCGCGGCTGGATTCGCGGGATCGGTCGACAAGACCGACACGGCCGCAAGCCAGGTCGCGGCGCTGTTCGGCGCGGCCACGCCTGCGAGCTTCAGCGTCTCGGGTCAGTCGGTTTCGTGGACCGGGCCATCAGGCGACTGGGGCCTGCGCCGCATGGTGCTGCACTACGCCCATCTCTGCGCGGCGGCGGGCGGGGTGGACGCCTTCCTCATCGGGACCGAGATGCCGGGGCTGACGACGATCCGGTCGGGAGCATCCGCCTATCCGGCGGTGCAGGCATATCGCGATCTGCTCGCGGATGTGCGCTCGATCCTCGGGTCGGGGACGAAGATTGGCTATGCGGCGGACTGGAGCGAGTATTTCGGGCACCAGCCGGGCGACGGCAGTGGCGATGTGTTCTTCCACCTCGATCCGCTCTGGGCGGACCCGGAGATCGATTTCGTCGGCATCGACAACTACATGCCGCTGTCGGACTGGCGGGATGGGTTCGAGCATGCGGATGCCGCCGAGGGCTGGCCCGCGATCTACGACCGCGCCTATCTGCAGACGAACATCGCCGGCGGCGAAGGCTTCGACTGGTTCTATGCCAGTGCCATCGATCGCACCGCGCAGGTGCGCACGCCGATCACGGATGGCACCCACGGCAAGCCATGGGTCTTCCGCTACAAGGATCTGCGCGCCTGGTGGTCGAACCCGCATTACGACCGCCCGGGCGGGGTGGAGAGTGGGACGCCGACCGCATGGGTGCCGCAATCGAAGCCCGTCTGGTTCACCGAGCTCGGCTGCCCCGCCATCGACCAGGGCACCAACCAGCCCAACGTCTTCTTCGACCCAAAGTCGTCCGAGAGCTTCTTGCCGTATTTCTCGCGCGGCTGGCGCGATGACGCGATCCAGCGGGCCTATCTGGAGGCGACGTATCTCTGGTGGAACGACGCCGCGAACAATCCGACCTCGACCGTCTATGGCGGCCGGATGGTCCATGTCCCCGAATGCGCCGCCTGGACCTGGGACGCGTGGCCGCACCCGTTCTTCCCCGCGCTGACCGATGTCTGGACCGATGGTGCGAACTGGCGGCTCGGCCACTGGCTGACCGGGCGGCTGGGGGCGGTGTCGCTGGCGGCGCTCGTGCGGCACCTCTGCCTGCGCGCCGGGCTGCCCAAGTCCCGCATCGACGTTTCCGGTCTCTGGGGCGCTGTCGAAGGCTACGCCATCACCGCGCTGGAAAGCCCGCGGGCCTCGATCACCACGCTCACACGGCATTTCGGCTTTGATGCCGTCAAGACCGAGGGCGTGATCCGCTTTGTCATGCGCGGGCGCGCGGCGGTGGCGAGCATTGCGCCCCACAATCTGGTCGTTGCGGAAGCGGGCGGCGGCGAGGTGCTGGAGCTGACCCGGGCCCAGGAGACCGAGCTGCCGCAGGCGCTCAAATGGCAGGTCGCCCGCGCCGACGAGGATTATGACGCCGCACAGGTCGAGACGCAGCGCATCACCGTGGACACGGCGCGGATCGCCTCCGAGTCCTTCCCGATGGCCGTGCCGCCCGAGGAGGCCGAGCGGCGCTGCCGCCGCGCGCTGGTGGAGGCGTGGGTGGGTCGCGAGACTGCGGCCTTCCGTCTGCCGCCCTCGCGTCTCGCCCTCGATCCGGCCGACGCGATCCGGCTGGAGCATGACGGGCGGTTGGTCGATCTGCGGCTCGTCT
>NZ_DSDD01000071.1:0-4411 GCF_011048875.1 Rhodovulum sp. | reverse complement strand
GACATTCGGCTTGGGGTTGAAACCCGCGTCCGAACCCGTGCCGAGCATCTTGAAAAATTCCAGCCCCGGCACATCCTTCAGCGCGAAGCGGCCGCGCGCCATCTGGCTGAGCGCCTCGAGGCGGGACGCCCAGTTGTTGTAACGGAAAAAGCTGATGGTGACGACTTGCATTGGCGATTCTCCTTCGCAGCTGTCGTTCGTTTATGTCAGTTCGAGGTGCGACCGAAAGGGACATGACGCACCCGGCGCGCATCCGGTAGAAGTATTGTAAACTAAACTAGACAGGTTTAACCTAGCGACATGATGACACGAGTTGATCCCGCCCTGGCGGAGAAAGCAGTCCGGGCCACTGGTCCGCATGCGGTCGTGATCGGGGCGGGGCTTGGCGGCCTTGCCGCCGCCATGCGCCTTGGCGCCAAGGGCTATCGCGTCACCGTGATCGACAAGCTCGACGTGCCCGGCGGGCGCGGCTCGGCGATCTGGCAGGATGGCCACCGGTTCGATCTGGGGCCGACCATTGTCACGGTTCCCTGGATCTTCCGCGAGCTCTGGGCCGCCTGCGGGCGCGATTTCGACAAGGACGTCAAGCTGGTCCCGATGGACCCGTTCTACGAGATCGTTTTCCCCGACGGCGAACGATTCCGCGCGCAGCAGGACACCGAAAAGATGCGCGCCGAGGTGGCCCGCCTGTCGCCGTCCGACCTGCCCGGATATGACCGGTTCCTGAAGGACAGCGAGAAACGCTACCGGTTCGGCTTCGAGGAGCTTGGCCGAAAGCCGATGCACAAGTGGATGGACCTCGTGGAGGTGCTGCACATCTTCGGGATGCTGCGCGCCGACAAGTCGGTCTATGCCCATGCCGCCAGCCGGGTAAAGGACGAACGCCTGAGGATGGCGCTGTCCTTCCATCCGCTGTTCATCGGCGGCGATCCGTTCAACGTGACCTCGATGTATATTCTCGTCAGTTACCTCGAAAAGGAATTTGGGGTGCATTACGCGATGGGCGGCGTCGCCGCGATCGCCAAGGCCATGGCCGAGGTGATCGAGGGGCAGGGCGGCGTGATGCGCATGAGCACCGAGGTGGATGAGATCCTCGTCGAACGGCTGCCCCATTCGCACAGGGCAACGGGCGTCCGCCTTGCCTCGGGCGAGGTGATCAACGCCGATATCGTGGTCTCGAACGCCGATGCGGGCTTCACCTACAACACGCTTCTGAGAAATCATCGCCGCTGGCGCTGGACCGACGAATCGCTGGCGAAGAAACGCTGGTCGATGGGCCTCTTCGTCTGGTATTTCGGAACGAAGGGAACGCGGGAGATGTGGAAGGACGTGGGCCACCACACGGTTCTGAACGGCCCGCGCTACAAGGGCCTCGTCAAGGACATCTTCTTCCACCAGGAAAAGCTGTGCGATGACATGAGCCTTTATATCCACCGGCCCAGCGTCACCGACCCCAGCGCCGCGCCCGAGGGCGGCGACACGTTCTATGCGCTCTCGCCGGTGCCCAACCTGCATACCGACAGCCCCGTGGACTGGCAGGCCAATGGCGAACGCTACCGCCAGGCGGTGCAGGATTTCATGGAAGACAAGCTGATGCCCGGTCTGGGCAAGCATGTCTCCACCAGCCTGTTCTTCACGCCCGAGGATTTCCGCGACCGCTACCTCTCGCCCTATGGCGCGGGGTTCTCTCTGGAGCCGCGCATCTTCCAGAGCGCGAATTTCCGCCCCCACAATATCTCCGAAGAGGTCGAAGGACTTTACATGGTCGGCGCGGGCACCCATCCGGGCGCGGGCCTGCCATCGGTCGTTACCTCGGCCGAGGTTCTGGCCAAGCTCGTGCCCGACGCGGGCACCGGCGCGGCGAAATGAGATGATCGACCCCGCGGATCTTGCGCATTGCGAAGCCTCGATCCGGACGGGCTCGTACTCCTTTCACGCCGCCTCGCGGCTGCTGCCGAACCGGGTCCGCGATCCGGCGCTGGCGCTTTACGCCTTCTGCCGGATGACCGATGATTCGGTCGACCTGACCCACGACAAGGCCGCCGCCGTTCTGGCACTGGGCGAGCGGCTGGAGCTGATCTATCGCGGCACGCCCAGGAACGCGCCCGCCGACCGCGCCTTCGCTGCGGTGGTCGAGGAATTCGAGATGCCCCGCACCCTGCCCGAGGCGCTGCTGGAAGGCATGGCCTGGGACGCGATGGGCAAGCGCTATGCCACGCTGTCGGATGTCTATGCCTATTCCGCGCGGGTCGCGGCCGCGGTCGGCGTGATGATGACGGTGCTGATGCGCGTGCGCTGCCCGCATGCGCTGGCGCGCGCCTGCGATCTGGGCGTCGCGATGCAGTTGTCGAACATCAGCCGCGATGTCGGCGAGGATGCGCGCGAGGGACGCTTCTACCTGCCGACGGACTGGATGGACGAGTTCGGCGTCGATCTGGATGCCTTCCTCGCCGATCCGCAGCCCATCAAGCCGATCCGCCGGATGGTCAAGCATCTGCTGTCCGACGCCACCCGGCTTTATTTCCGGTCCGAACCGGGCGTGGCCGAATTGCCCTTCGCATGTCGGCCCGGCATCTATGCCGCGCGCCACATCTATTGCGGCATCGGGCGCGAGATTGCGCGGGCGGATTACGACAGCATCACCCGCCGCGCCTTTACCTCCAAGGGGCAGAAGATCGGCTGGCTGATCCTCTCCTCGATGCAGGCGGTGGCCGCCTCGGCCATGCCGCGCTCGGCGGTTCTGTATGGCAAGCCGCTTCCCGAATGCGCCTATCTCGTCGAGGCCGCAGCCGACCGCCTGCCCTCCGGCAACCCCTGGGGCGAGGGCCGCGCGGGCGAGGTCATCGCGGTGCTTGCCCAACTCAAGGCGCGCAAGGCAGCAAGGCACCGTGCCGCATTGGCCGAGGACCGAAAGCGCGCTATCTGACCCGCATGATGATCGACTGGCCGCTCTTCGCCGTGTTCCTCGCAACCGCCTTCGCGGCGGGATCGACGGGCGCATTCTTCTCGCCGGGCCGCTGGTACGAGTCGCTGTCCAAACCCCCCTGGACGCCGCCCAACTGGCTATTCCCGCTGGCCTGGTTCGTCCTCTACATCTCCATGGCCTATGCCGCGATGCGGATCGCTCTGTCGGGCCATCCGGAAATGGCCTTCGCTCTGGCGATCTGGGGCCTGCAGATCGTGTTCAACACGCTCTGGTCGCCGATCTTCTTCGGCTTGCACCGCCTGTTCCCGGCGCTGATCGTGCTCTTCGGCATGTGGGCCTCGGTCCTTGCAATGGTCGTCGCCTTCTGGCGGATCGACCTCTTCGCCGGGCTTCTGGTCGTGCCCTATCTGGTCTGGACAAGCGTGGCCTTCGCGCTGAATTTCTCGATCTGGCGGCGCAACCCGGATGCCGCGCAGATGGTCGGGGCGTGAAGGCGCCGGCCTGAACGAGAACAAACGGGGCGGGGCGCATGCGGCTCGACTACGCCGAAATGGGCGCTCGGCTTGCCGCACTCACCGAGGGCGAAACCGATACCGTGGCGCTGATGGCCACCATGGCCTGCGAATTGCACCATGCCGATGACCGATTCGACTGGACCGGCTTCTACCGCCATGTCGGGAACGAAACGCTGAAGATCGGCCCCTACCAGGGCGGCCATGGCTGCCTGACGATCCCCTTCTCGCGCGGTGTCTGCGGGGCCGCGGCCCGCACCGGCCAGGTGCAGCTGGTGGCGGATGTGGACGCCTTTCCCGGCCATATCGCCTGCGCGGCGACGACGCGGTCGGAAATCGTGCTGCCCGTCTGGAACGCGCGTGGCGATCTTCTGGGCGTGCTCGACATCGACAGCAGCCGGCCCGCCGCTTTCGATCAGGACGACGCCACGGGCATTGCGGCGCTGCTGGCCCGGACCTTCGCCCGTTAAGCCCGGTTGCAAGGCGGTCCTGAACCCGCTACCGCCCGGCGCATGAACGAAGATTACGCCCCCCCCGATACCCCGCTCGAGGTGATCCACCTCGATCACGCGCTTCTTGTCGTGAACAAGCCGCAGGGCCTGTTGTCGGTGCCGGGCAAGGGCGCACATCTGGCCGATTGCCTGCTCTCGCGCGTGCAGGCCGCCTTTCCCGACGCGCTTCTGGTCCACCGGCTGGACCGCGACACTTCGGGTGTGATGATCTTTGCCCTGACGCCCCAGGCCCAGCGCCATCTCGGCCTGCAATTCGAGAAGCGGCAGACCAAGAAGACCTATGTCGCGCGGCTCTGGGGCCTGCTCGAACCGAAGACCGGAACAGTCGATCTGCCGCTGATCGTCGACTGGCCGAACCGCCCGCTGCAGATGGTCGACCACGCGAATGGCAAGCAGGCGATCACCGACTGGCGCGTGCTGCGCCACGAGGGCGGAACGACCCGCGTGCGCCTGTTCCCCAG